>NZ_JAAGPC010000267.1:0-8689 GCF_017104595.1 Burkholderia sp. Tr-20390
TCCCGACCAGCGCGTCGTGCTGCCCGGCGCCGCGCTGCTCGGCGCGCTGCTGACGCTCGCCGCCGATCTCGCCGCGCGCACCGTTGCCGCGCCCGCCGAAATTCCGCTGGGCGTGCTGACCGCGCTGCTCGGCGCACCGTTCTTTCTCGCGTTGCTGTGGAAGAGCCGCGGCGCGCTCGGCGGCTAACCCTTCTTTCACGACGATCATGCTGACCGCCCATCACCTCGACGTCGCCCGTCGACACAACGCGATCCTGCGCGACCTGTCGCTGTCGATCGAACCCGGCCGCGTGACCGCGCTGCTCGGCCGCAACGGCGCGGGCAAAAGCACGCTGCTGAAGACCTTCGCCGGTGAACTCACCGGCGGCGTCGCGCCGAATGGCGTGCGCGTGACCGGCGACATCACGCTGAACGGCGAACCGCTCGCACGCATCGACGCACCGCGGCTCGCGTGCCTGCGCGCGGTGCTGCCGCAGGCCGCGCAGCCGGCGTTCCCGTTCAGCGTCGACGAAATCGTGCTACTCGGCCGCTATCCGCATGCGCGACGCAGCGGTGCGACGTCGCATCGCGATCGCGACATCGCGTGGTGCGCGCTCGAACGCGCGGGCGCCGATGCACTCGTCGGCCGCGACGTCACGACGCTGTCGGGCGGCGAACTCGCGCGCGTGCAGTTCGCCCGTGTGCTCGCGCAGCTGTGGCCGGACGACGATGCGACGGAAAGCGGCCCGCGCTACCTGCTGCTCGACGAGCCGACCGCCGCGCTCGATCTCGCACATCAGCACCGCCTGCTCGAAACCGTGCGCGCCGTTGCACGCGAATGGCAGCTCGGCGTGCTCGCGATCGTGCACGACCCGAACCTCGCCGCGCGGCATGCGGATACGATCGCGATGCTCGCCGACGGCACGATCGTCGCGCACGGCACGCCGCGCGACGTGATGACGCCGGCGCACATCGCGCAGTGCTACGGATTCGCGGTGAAGATGGTGGAAACCGGCGACGGTGCACCGCCGGTGATGGTGCCGGCGTAGCGCGGGCGTGTGCCGCAGGTCGCATGAGCTTTGTGTCGCGCGATGCCCTGCTTGATCGATGGCAACGACTGTCACGGCGCATCATTCGCGCTTCGCGCATCCCCTTCAAGGAGACCCACGTGCCGCTTCCGATGACCCGCATCATCCTGTACGTCCAGGACGTCGCATTGCTGAAGGCGTTCTACCAACGGTATTTCGATCTACCCGTCGTCGAGGAAATCGAAAACGAGTGGGTCGTGCTCGGCGCAGGCGCCATCGAGCTTGCGCTGCATCTCGCCGGCCCGGCGTTCCGCCACGCGATGTCGGGTCACACGGAACCGCGCGCGGAAACCAGCCACGTGAAGTTCGTGTTCTCGATCGACCGTGACATCGCCGCACATCGCAATCGACTGGCCGGCAGCGGCGTGACGGTGCACGATCTCAAGCGCTATGAAGGGTTCGCGTACACGATGTACGACGGCATCGATCCGGAAGGCAACGTCTTCCAGGTGATGCAGGCCGACTGACTTTCCGTTCGGCCTGGGCGTTCACTCAAACGCCCCGGCCGACATCGCCGCCGCCCAGCGCCGCGAGACCGGCAAGCGTCCCTGCTCAATGCTCGAGATCCGCCGCACCGAACGTCCGCATCTTCCAGCCGAGCCGCACGGCGAGCATCCGCATCGAGAAGCCGGCCGCCAGCGCGACGACCGTCGCGATGCCCGCATCGACACCGAGATGCTGCATCCCGACATAGAGCCCGCCCGTGACGAACGCGACGCTCGCATACAGCTCCTCGCGCAGGATCAGCGGCATCTCGTTGCACAGCAGGTCGCGCAGCATCCCGCCGCAGACGCCCGTGATCGCGCCGGCCAGCACGACGATGATCGGCGCGGTGCCCGTCGACGCGCCGACGTCGCAGCCGATGATCGTGAACGCCGCGAGGCCGATCGCATCGACGGTGACGAACAGCGTCTTCATGCGCGTGACATGCCGTGCGACCCACGACGCGACCGTCGCCGCGACGAGCGTGATCACCAGGTACTCGGGATGCGCGATCCAGCCGAGCGGATAGTGGCCGAGCAGCACGTCGCGCACGGTGCCGCCGCCGAGCGCCGTCACCGCGCCGACGAGCGCGAGCCCGAAGCGGTCCATCCCGCGGCGCATGCCCATCAGCGCCCCCGACATCGCTTCCGCGACGATCGCAATCAGATAAAGCGTATGCATGGTGCGCGTCAGTCATCCGTCCGGAACAGGTCGAGCACGCGTTCGCGCTCGGCCGCATCGACCGCGGCAGGCATCGGCTCGGCAGGCTTGCCGTTGTTGCCCGACGCGTCGGACGCACCGCCCACCGCCGCCGCCCCGCCGCACGCGAAACGGCTGCGGATGTACGACGGCACGTCGGCCGTGCACGTGCCGCGCGTGTATTCGGCGTAGACGAAGTCGCCGTCGACGAGCGCGACGTCCTGCGGCGGCGTTGCCTCGACCGGCGTACGTCCGTCAACGGCCGTCTTCATGTAGTCGAGCCAGACCGGCAGCGCCAGCGACGCGCCGGTCGCGCGCCCCATCGGGCGCGGCGTGTCGTAGCCGAGCCACGCGACCGCGACGATGCCCGACGAGTAGCCGGCGAACCACACGTCCTTCGACCCGTTCGACGTGCCCGTCTTGCCGGCCGCGTCGTCGCGGCGCAGCGCGAGCGCGCCGCGCGCGGTGCCGGACTTCACGACGTCGCGCAGCATGCTGTCCATCACGAACGCGTTGCGCGCCGACACGACGCGCTCGCCCGACGGCGCCGTCGCCTCGTATATCGCGCCGCCATGACGCTGCTTCACCGACAGGATCAGGCGCGGCTCCATCCGCGTGCCGCCGTTCGCAAACACGCTGTACGCGCTCGCCAGTTCGAGCGGCGTCACGGCGCCCGCGCCGAGCGCGAGCGGCAGCGACGCCGGATTGCGCTGCGCGTCGAAGCCGAAGTGCACCGCGTGCTGCTGCACGTAACGCGCGTCGGTGGCCTGCATCAGGCTGACCGCGACCAGGTTCTTCGAGCGCATGAGCCCGCGCCGCACCGGAATGAAGCCCTCGTAGTTGTTGGCGAAATTGCGCGGGCGCCATGGCCGCGCGCCGGTTTCCTCATGTGTCAGCGTGCGCTGCGTATCGTCGACGAGCACGCCCGGGAAGTAGCCCTTTTCCAGCGCCGCCGAATAGACGAACGGCTTGAAGCTCGACCCCGGCTGGCGATACGCCTGCAGCGCATGGTCGAACACGTTGCGGTTGAAATCCGCGCCGCCGACGAGCGCGAGCATGTCGCCGGTTGCCGCGTCGAGCGATACCAGTGCGCCTTCGAGCCCGTTGCGCGCATCGCGCTGCGCGCGCGGCTGGCGGCTCAGCGTGCGGGCGAGCGACGATTCGGCCGCGCGCTGGTCGCGCATCGAGATCGTCGTCGTCACGTCGAGGCCGAGCGTATAGGCGTCGTCATGGAAACGCTCGACCATCATCCGGCGCGCGCGCTCGGCGACGTACGGCGCCGCCATGATCCCCGGCGGCGGCGTGGTTGCCAGCACGATCGGCGCGTCGACGGCCGCGTGATACGTCGCGTCGTCGAGCTGGCCGAGCGCATGCATGCGGCCGAGCACGTAGTTGCGCCGCGCGGTCGCGCGTGCCGGATTGACGACCGGGTTGAACGCGGACGGCGCCTTCGGCAGCCCCGCGAGCACGGCCGCCTCGCCCGCGCTCAGCGCGTCGAGCGGCTTGCCGAAATACACGTTCGCGGCCGCCGCGAAACCGTAGGCGCGCTCGCCGAGATAGATCTCGTTCATGTACAGCTCGAGCAGCTTGTCCTTGCTGTACTCGCGTTCGAGCTTGGTCGCCATCAGGATCTCGGCGAGCTTGCGGCTCAGCACCTTGTCGCGTGTCAGGTAGAAGTTGCGCGCGACCTGCATCGTGATCGTGCTGCCGCCCTGCCCCGGCTGCCCCGTCACGACGTTCGCGAACGTCGCGCGCGCGAGGCCGTTGAAATCGACCGCGCCGTGCTGGTAGAACTTCGCGTCCTCGGCCGCGAGCAGCGCCTGCCGCATCAGCGGCGGGATGCGTTCGAGCGGCACGAACTCGCGCCGCTCGACGCCGTATTCGGCCAGCAGGTCGCCGTCGCGCGAGAAGATCCGCAGCGGCAGCGCGGGACGATAGACGGCGAGGTGCTCGACGGACGGCAACTGCGTCCAGATGCGCTGGATCGTCCATGCGCCGATGCCCGCGCAGGCGACCGTCAGGCCGAGCAGCGCGCCCGCGAGCGTGCGCCACACACGGCGACGGCGTGGCGGTGGCGCCGGTGGTGGTGGCGGGGATGCGGTGTGGTCGGTCATGTCGGGCTCCTTCTTCGATGCTGCGACGGCCGGTGCGCGAGAGGAACCGACGGTCACGAAAGGCGCGCATTGTCGAAGGGATGGCACGAAACCGGAACATTCTTTAGCCAAAGTTTGGCTGGCTAAATTTTATTTAGGAAAGTGGGCGTGGGCCGTTCACGTCGCATCTGCGACCGCGTGACGCACCGTTGGACGAACCGTGCTGCGCGCGAGCAGGTTCGGCGGTAGCATCGTGTGATGTTCGATCGATACCTTGGCCTGTGGGGCCTCGTTCCTGACGGCGGCCCGATCCTGACCGCTAGCGGCGGCCTGTTGCCCGTCGTCTGGCAATCGCGGCCGGCGATGTTGAAAGTTGCTACCTGCGACGAAGAACGTCGCGGTAATGCGCTGATGACCTGGTGGAACGGGCAAGGCGCCGCACAGGTGTGGCTGCATGACGGCGATGCGATTCTGCTCGAACGGGCGCAGCCGGAACCGACGCTGGCCGGCTTTTCGGCATCGGGGCATGACGACGATGCGATGCGCATCGCGTGCGATGTCGTCGCGCGGCTGCATGCGCATCGTGCTTCGGAGCCGCCTTCGGTCGTGGCGCTGCATGACTGGTTTCAGGCGCTGCTGTCCGACGCTTCGGGCAATGACATGCTTCGTTGCTCGGGAACGGTCGCGCGCCAGCTGCTGGACGGGCCGGCCGTCGACGAAGTCGTCCTGCACGGCGACATCCATCACGGCAACATTCTCCATTTCGGCGATCGCGGCTGGCGTGCGATCGACCCGAAAGGGCTGCGCGGCGATCGCGCGTTCGACTATGCGAACCTGTTCTGCAATCCGTCGCACGATGTTGCGGTCGATCCGGTGCGGTTCGAACGGCGTGTCATGGTCGTGGCCGACGCTGCACGGCTCGATAGGCGCCGGTTGCTGCAGTGGATTCTCGCGTGGTCGGGTTTGTCGGCCGTGTGGCTGATCGAAGACGGCCTGTCGCCCGATACACGGCTGCAGGTCGCGACGCTCGCGGCGGCTGCGCTCGGCCTGTAGCCACACGCATCGCCCGTGAAAACGGGTTCATCATGAATTCCCGGGGAACGCGGGAAGACCGACGGCTCCCGGCCAGGAGGGGACGTTCGACAAGGGTGCGGGAATCGTCGACAATCAAGCCCGCTTATATAACCATTCCAACAAAGGCAAAACAATGATGACTTCCAGCGACGGCCTGACCAGTCCGGCACGTCTCCTGCGGATAGCCTCGTGGGTAATTGCGATCATCTTCGCTGTCTTTCTGAACATGCTCGGCAGTCTCGTGATTCGCGACATGGCCTTCGCTCCGAGGGGCGGGCCGCCCGTCGTCGAGCAATTCGCAGATGCGCCATTGAAGGCGCGGCTGGATGCAGCCCGGCGCGATCTGCAGGCACGGCACGACGCGCTTGCCGAGAAGGCCGACGCAATGGAGGTGGCTCGCGGACGCGCCGCGAAGGAGTACGCGGCCGAGAAAGAAAGTTTCCGCAACTGGCTGGCAACCCGCTCGGTGACGGGAGGCAGTGCGAGGGACCCGGACATTCTGGCGCGAACTCGCAAGCTGGATACGCTCCAGGCCGTGGTCGTCAACTGGCAGCATCAGATCGATGCGATCGGCGACCAGCAACGGGCCCTGGCGTCGCAGCAGACTCAAGTCGACACGCAAATCGCCGACGCGGACGCGGCAGCCCAACAGCGCTTCGAAAAGGCAAACCGGCATTACGAGTTGCAGGTGTTCGGACTGCGGCTTGCGCTCACGCTGCCGATTCTGCTGATGGCGATCTGGCTGTTCGTGCGCTATCGCAAGATGCGCTACTGGCCTTTCGTGTATGGCTTCGGCCTGTTTTCACTGAGCGCATTTTTCATCGAACTGGTCCCGTACTTGCCGAATTTCGGCGGCTATGTCCGGGTCCTGGTCGGCATTGCGCTCACGGTGTTCGCCGGCCTTTACATGATGAAGGCCTTTCAGCGCTATGCCGAACGCAAGCGGCTCGAATTGCAGCAGGACCAGGGAGAACGTGCGCGCACGATCGGATACGAAAAGGCCGTTCGCTCACTCGAGAAAAAGCGCTGCCCGTCCTGCGACAAACAATGGAATCTCGGCGGCGACGACTCCACGTTCTGCGTGCATTGCGGATTGCGGCTCTTCAACGTATGCGGATGCGGTGGCCGGAATTTCTTCTTCTTCCCGCATTGCCATCAATGTGGCGCGACGCAGGGCAATGAGTCGCCGGCGGCATCCGACTGACGGTCGGCGGGTTCGCAACACGCACTGGCTGGATTCCGTCGATGCCGGGTTGAATCCGCAGGTGACACCTGCCGTTGGAACCGCGGCCACCCGACCGTCGGAAACGGGGCGTCAAACGGGCCCCCTGGAAACCCGCGAAGAACCCGAAAAAAAGCCCGCCGGCATTCACCGGCGGGCTTTCACATCCAACTGCCTGAACGACGCTTACCGCGCCGGATTCAGCAACAGGTTCATGTGACGGTTCACGTCCTTGTACAGCAGGTAACGGAAACGCCCAGGCCCACCCGAATAACACGCCTGCGGGCAGAAAGCACGCAACCACATGAAGTCACCGGCTTCAACCTCGACCCAATCCTGGTTCAGCCGATAAACAGCCTTCCCTTCGAGCACATACAACCCGTGCTCCATCACGTGCGTTTCAGCGAACGGAATCACGCCGCCCGGCTCGAACGTCACGATGTTCACGTGCATGTCGTGGCGCATGTCGCTCATGTCGACGAAGCGCGTCGTCACCCATGCGCCGTTGGTGCCCGGCATCGGGATCGGCTCGACGTCCTGCTCGTTGGTCACGAAGGCTTCCGGCAGCGGAATGCCGTCGACGGCCTGATAGTGCTTGCGCACCCAGTGGAAACGCACCGCGGCATCGCTGACGTTGTGCAGCGTCCAATCCGCGCCCGGCGGAATGAACGCGTAGCCGCCCGGCTTCAGCACGTGCTTCGTGCCTTGCAGCGTCAGCTCGGCCTCGCCTTCGACGACGAACAGCACCGCTTCGGCGTTCTTGTCCTGCTCGGGCTTGTCGCTGCCGCCGCCCGGGTTCACTTCGACGATGTACTGCGAGAAGGTTTCCGCGAAACCCGACAGCGGGCGGGCGATCACCCACAGGCGCGTGTTCGTCCAGAACGGCAGCCAGCTCGTGACGATGTCGCGCATCACACCCTTCGGGATCACCGCGTACGCCTCGGTGAACATCGCGCGATCGGTCAGCAGATCGGTCTGCGGCGGGTGGCCGCCATGCGGCGCGTAATACGTTGTCTTAGACATAGTGCATCCAGGCAATGGGTTGGTCCGGCCCCGGGTGCCAACGGCATCGGGCGGCACGTACGCGCGTGGGGCACGCATGCGGCGGCGGGACATCGTTGCCGGGGTGGCTTGAAGGCGCATGCGCCTTCGTTCGGTCGGCCAGGCTTCGCGACGGGTTCGTCCGGTTCTTCGGACGCGGCGGCCCATGCTTGTGGGGCCGGCGACCGGGCCGTGGCGCTCGCGATCATGCGGCGAGGCGCGGCCAGCGGCACGGTGCGATGCCGTACGCGAGCATCGCCGACGATAGCGAAGTCGTCCGCAATCGACCAATTAAATGTTGCGATGGATTCCATTCGATTTCCCACTACTAGCCGGCAGCCGCGATACGCGGTAAGGACGCGCGAAACGACGCTCTGGCTATCAGGGAAATCCTGACGGGCGGGGCAACATGTACGTTCGCCGGGACGCTACAGGACAGGTGAAAAGCCGCAGCCGCTCTAGCGACACACGCGGTTAGCGATACTCCGGTTACGCAGACTGGATCCCGCCAACGTGCGCACGGCGGCAAGCCGCACCGCGCCAGTCACGAGCCGCCGTCAGGCCGCAGAACGGGGCCAACGGAAATCGAATGGAACGCGAATGGTATCGGCACTACTCGGACGCATTCAGTCACGAGAGTCGATGGAGTCGGAAAGCGGGGAAATACAGCGAGGCGGGAAACTTGCCGGCCCGTCGATCGGGCATCTGGCCGCGGCTGAGGAAGCCGGAAGGGTATTCGCCGGTCTGGCCGGCGATGACGGCCCGGCAGGCCGCCGGGCCGAATCTCGCGTCGGGTGCCGACGCCGTCGGCGCGCCGGTGCGCGGTTCGCGCACCGAGCCGCGCCAGCGGCAATCAGTCCCAGTCGCGGTGATGGTGATGCTTGCGGTGGCGGTAGCCACGATCGCCGCGACCGCCGTAATCGCGCTCGTACGAGCTGCGCGACATGTTGCCGCCGAGCGCCGCGCCGGCGCCGCCGCCGACCGCCGCACCCAGCAGGCCGCCCGTGCGG
>NZ_JAAGPC010000268.1:0-8838 GCF_017104595.1 Burkholderia sp. Tr-20390
TGGCGGCGGATGCGCCGCGCGGCGGCGGCGCGGCGCCCGCGCCGGCGGGCGGGGTGGACGTGATCGGACTGGACACGGCAAGCCTCCTGAACGGGCACGGCGGCACGAGGCCGCCGGTTGAGTCACACGGTCACTTCTTGTAGATGCGCTTGCGGGTCTGTTCGAGTTGCGCGAGCACCGTATCGAGCTGCGCGGGATTCGCGACGAACTGCTGCATGCCCTTCATCCCCTCGTCCGCCATTTCCTTCGTCATGTCGCGGTCGTAGAACTGCGCGACGCCGCCCTTCGTATCGGCGAGGATCCGGAAGCCGATACGCGAGATCGGATCGGCCGGCTCCGGCGACTTGCTGTTGGCCGACAGCGAGCCGAGCCCTTCCGCGAGCTTCGCGCCCATCTCGGGCGTTTCGACGAACGCGAGGAACGTGTGCGCGTCGGCCTTGTTCTTCGCCTTCGTCGGAATGTGCAGCGATTCGACCGGGCCGTCTTCGGCGGTCGGCACCTTCGGGTCGATGATCGGGAAGCGGTAGTAGCCCATTTCCTGCTTCACGTTCGGCGGAAAGCCCGCCGCGATGAAGGTGCCCATCAGCATCATCGCGGCCTTGCCCTGGAACAGGAACGGCTGCGCGCCGTCGAGATCGTAGGACAGCGCGTTGTCGATGAAGTAGCCCGCGTCGATCAGCGATTTCCACGTCGTGTAGACCTTCTTCACGCGCGGGTCGGTGTACGGCACGTCGCCGGCCATCAGTTGCTGGTGGAACGCGTTGCCGTTCACGCGCAGGTCGAGATAGTCGAACCAGCCGGCGAGGGTCCATGCGTCGCGGCCGCCGACCGCGATCGGCGTGATGCCGGCCGCCTTCAGCTTCTTGCACGCGTCGAGAAACTGGTCCCACGTCTTCGGCTCGTCGGCGATGCCGACCTTGTGGAACAGATCCTTGCGGTAGAAAAGCCCCCACGAGTAGTAGACGGTCGGCGCCGCGTACTGCTTGCCGTTGTATGACGATGCGTCGCGCGTCGACGCGTACATCGCGCCCCAGCCGTTCTTCGTCCAGTCGCCGCTCAGGTCCTCGAACAGCCCGCGCTTCGCGTAGTACGCCATCCGTTCGCCGGCGTGCCAGTTCACGACATCCGGTGCGACGGTCGTGAGCCAGGCGGGGAGCTGCACCTTGTACGCTTCCTCGTCGACGAAGGTCGCCTTCACGTCGATGTCGGGATGCGCCTTGTGGAACGCTTCGATCGTCGACTGCCAGACCGCGCGCTGGCTGGCGCCCTTGAACGCGATGTTGATCGTCAGCGTGCCGGCATCGGCGGGCGCCGTCATGCCGAGCGATGCCAGTGCGACAGCGGCGGCCGTGGCGAGCCGGGCGGCGGTACGAAGGGGGCGATGGGTCATACGTGTCTCCAGTCCTGGGTGTCGTTGTGCGTGACCGGCGCGTCGTGGCGCCGGTCGCGGTTGCTACGAACGGCTTCGATACACGGCCACGTCCTGCGGCCCGACTTGCGCCGTGCCGAGCACGAACGCGGACGGCGGCACCGCGTCGATCGTGTGCGGTGCGTCGCCGTAGTTGAAAACGTAGGTCAGGCCGCCGCGCCGGCTCACGCGCACGCCGTCGCCGAGCGGCGCGGGCGCGAGGCCGGCGTCGGTCGCGACATCGGCGAACAGCCGAACGGTGGTCGCGTCGTCGAACAGCGCGGCCCAGTAGTGCAGCGTGCCGTGCGATACCCACGCCGGGTGACCGTCGGCGAAGCGCGCACGCACGACGCTGTGCGTGTCGTCGTGCAATTCGACGAAGTCGCGCCAGTGGCGTGCGTTGCCGGCGAGCGGCGCGCCGTCGCGCAGCGTGCCGTCGACCCGCTCGGTCACGTTCGGCCGCAGCGATTCGACGCGCCACACGCGCACCGGCAGGATCGATGCAAGCGGGCCGGGCGGCAGCGTCGGCGGGATCTGCAGGTCGACGGTCTTCGAGCCGGTGCGCGGGCCGAGCACGACTTGCGCGCCGGAGGCGGCGAGCCGTGCGGCGAAATCGTCCGGGACGACCGGCAGCGGCGGCACGACGACGAGGCGGTAGCCGTCGAGCGGCGCGTGCGCGGACACGATGTCGACGTCGAGGCCGAGCGAGCGCAGCGCCGAGTAGTACTCGAACGCGAAGCGCGGGTAATGGAAATCGGCGCCCTGCGGCTGCACTTCGAACAGCCACTTCGCTTCGTAATCGAAGACCAGCGCGACGGGGGCGCGCACGTCACCGTCCGCATCCGCGCCGGCGTCGTGCACGGTCGCGATCTCGTGCGCGACGCGCTGCGCCTCGCGGCCGCCTTCGTCGAGCTGGTCATCGGGGGTATGCAGGCCCGCATGCATCTGCTCCTGCGCGAACGGCGCCTGCCGCCAGCGGAAGTACGACACGCAGCCGGCGCCGTGCGCGAACGCTTCCCAGCTCCATAAGCGCACCATGCCCGGCAGCGGCGCGGGGTTCCACTGCGCCCAGTTCACCGGGCCCGGCTGCTGCTCCATCACCCAGAACGGCAGCTTCGACATGCCGCGATAGAGGTCGTGATTGAACGACGCGAAATCGGGATGGCCGGTGCGCAGCCAGCGCGCCTTCACGTCGGGTGCGAACCACTGCTCCTCGAGCGCGCCGAGCGGATAGCTGTCCCAGGTCGCGATGTCGAGGTCGCGTGCCACTTTGTAGTGATCGAACTCGGTGAACAGCTGCATGAAGTTGTGCGCGACGGGGCGGCCCGGCGAGTGCGCGCGGATCACGTCGACCTGCATCCGGTGATAGCGCGCGACTTCGTCCGACGCGAAGCGCCGGTAGTCGAGGCGGTGTGACGGGTGAGCCTCGGTCACGGTGCCGACCGGCGCATCGACTTCATCGAAATGGCGATACTCCATGCTCCAGAACACGGTGCCCCACGCGCGGTTCAGCGCGTCGATCGTGCCGTAGCGCGCCTTCAGCCACGCACGGAAGCGCACGAGCGCGGCCGGCGAGTAGCTGACGACGGTCTGGTGGCAGCCCAGCTCGTTGTCGGTCTGCCAGTAGCGCACGGCCGGGTGGCGGCCGTAGCGTTCGGCGACCGCCGTGCAGATCTGGCGCGACGCGTCGAGATAGGTCGGCGACGAGAAGTCGTAGTGGCGGCGCGAGCCGAACGTGCGCGGCCGGCCGTCCGCACCGATCGCGAGGATGTCGGGGTGGCGATCGACCAGCCATTTCGGCGGTGTCGCGGTGGGCGTACACATCACGATCTCGAGGCCGGCCGCGCCGAGCACGTCGACCGCGCGATCGAGCCAGTCCCAGTCGTATTCGCCCGGCGACGGCTCGATGCGGCTCCACGCGAATTCGGCGATCCGCACCTGCTCGATGCCGAGCGCTTTCATCCGGCGGGCATCGTCGGCCCACATCGTTTCCGGCCAGTGTTCCGGGTAGTAACAGACTCCGAGGCGCATGCCCGATCCTTATGCGTAATGGTGAACGTGAACGTCGGCGCACGCGGGCACCGCGCGGCCGTCTTCGGTGAAGAGATGGCAGGCCGCGGCCGGCGCATGCACGCGCACGCGTTCGCCGCTGCGCACTTGTGCGTCGCCGGGCACCTTCGCGATGAGCGAGTGGCCGCCGGGCTGGTCGAGGTGCACGTAAGTCTGTTCGCCGAGGCGTTCGACGAGTGCGACGTCGCGTGCGAGCGCCGTCGCGTCGTGCGCGGTGCCGAGCGTCAGGTGTTCGGGGCGAATGCCGAGCGTCACGGTGGCGCCCGCGCCGAGCGCCGAGCCATCGCGTGGCAGTACGAAGGTTTCGCCGGACGGTGTGAGCGTGACGGTCGTGCGACGCGCATCGCATGCGGTCACGACGGCCGGCAGGAAGTTCATGCGCGGCGAACCGATGAAGCCCGCGACGAAACGGCTCGCCGGGTGGTGGTAGAGGTCGAGCGGCGCACCGACCTGCGCGATGCTGCCGTGCTGCGCGGTATCGGCGCCGGCGTGCAGCAGCACGATCTTGTCGGCGAGCGTCATCGCTTCGGTCTGGTCGTGCGTCACGTAGACGACGCTCGCGCGTTCGAACTGGCGGTGCAGCTTCGCGATTTCGATGCGGGTCTGGCCGCGCAGCGCGGCGTCGAGATTCGACAGCGGTTCGTCGAACAGGAACACGCCGGGCTCGCGCACGATCGCGCGGCCGATCGCGACGCGCTGCCGTTGCCCGCCCGACAGCGCCTTCGGCTTGCGGTCGAGCAGCGTGTCGAGCTGCAGGATGCGCGCGGCATCGCGCACCTTCCGGTCGATCTCGGCCTTCGGCACGCGCGCGAGCTTCAGCCCGAACGCCATGTTCTCGTAGACCGTCATGTGCGGAAACAGCGCGTAGCTCTGGAACACCATCGCGACGCCGCGTTCGGCGGCCGGCACGTCGTCGACGCGGCGGCCGTCGATCGACAGCTCGCCCGCGCTCAGGTCCTCGAGCCCGGCGATCATCCGCAGCAACGTCGACTTGCCGCATCCGGACGGCCCGAGGAACACGCAGAACTCGTGCGCGCCGATCTCCAGATCGACGTCGCGAATGACCGGCGCATGATCGCCATAGGCTTTCTGCACGCGCCGCATCGAGATGCTCGCCATTGTCTCCGCTCCATGTTCTAATGCGCTTTCATCAGTGATTAAGCGCTTAATCATCGCGATCAAAAAAAGAGGCGATGCGATCGCGGCCGAGTCGCGCCCGTCGGTCGGGCGGCAGGGTGTGCGGCGATAGTGCGCCGCTTCGGTGAGCGAAGCAAATACTGGATAGACGTCTCATATAGTGAGCAAGCGATGGCAACCCTGGATGAAGTGGCGCGCCGCGCCGGCGTGACGGCCGCAACCGTGTCGAACGTGCTGCGCGACCGCGGCCGGGTGGGCGAGGCGACGCGGGCGCGGGTGCTGGAGGCCGTGGCGGCGCTCGGGTATCGCCCGCATCTCGCCGCGCGGGCGCTGGCGGAAGGGCGTGCGCCGACGGTCGCGCTGATGGTGTCGAGCATCGCGAACCCGTTCTATCCGGAGTTCGCGCTGGCGGTCGAGCGTGCGGTGCGGCGCAACGGGCAGTTCCTGATCGTCTGCAACACGAACGAAGATCCGTTGCAGGGGCGTGCGTATCTCGACCAGATCGCCGGCACGATCTCCGAAGGCATTCTCGTGACCAATGCGAACCTGCATCTGCCGGATCTGCGCGACGTGGCGGCACGCGGCGTGCCGGTCGTGCTGTGCCTGTGGGAGCGGCCCGAGGCGCCGCCCGACGGGTTGCCGTGCGTGGCGATCGATTTCCGCGAGGCGGGGCGGATCGCCACGCGGCACTTGCTCGAACTGGGCCACGAGCGCATCGGCGTGATCGTCGGCGGGTCGGCGAGCGGCGTGCAGGCGGCGCGCTACGACGGCTTCGTCGACGTAATGCGCGAAGCGGGGCTCGATGCGTCGATTGTCGCAGCCGAGCCCGATTCGATCGAAGGCGGCGTGCGCGCGGCGGGGTGGTTGCTCGATGCGCACCCACGGCTGACCGCGCTGGTCGCGACCAACGACCTGCCGGCGATTGGCGCGATGCATGCGGCGGCCGATCGCGGCCGGCGTGTGCCCGATGATCTGTCGATCGTCGGGATTACCGACATTCACCTGGCGAGCGACACGCGGCCCACGCTGACGACCGTCGCGATCCCGACCGCCGAGGCTGCCGGGCTCGCGGTCGAGCTGCTCAATGCGCTGCGCGAGGCGGGTGGTCAGAACGACGCGGCGTCACGCGTGCGGACTGCGTCGCTGCCGAAGCTGGTGGTGCGGGGTACGACGGGGCGCGTACCGGGCGGGGGCGCGACGCCGGCGGTTTGATGCGGGGGGCGGCGAGTAGGTTGAAGTCGCTGTCGTGATCGTTGCGACCCGGCATCGGGTGGCGCCCGCCTTAGCAAACGGCACATGGCAAGCGGCAAACGCACCGCCGTCCTCACCCGCCTTCGACGAGCCGCATCACGATGTTTCTGGCCGATTCCAGATGCGCGACCGTCATCGAGCGCGCCGCGCGCGCATTGCGTTCACGGCACGCCTGCAGGATTTCCTCGTGCTCGACCTGGAACGACGGCGTATCCGCGAGCAGCGTGGCCTGCAGGCGCTCGTACCGTTCAACCTGGCTGCGCAGTTCCGCGATCGTCTTCAACTGCCGCGCATTGCCACAGCATGAATACAGCAGCGCGTGGAATTCGCGGTTCAGTTCGCCCTGCCGGCGC
The DNA here is from genome assembly GCF_017104595.1 of Burkholderia sp. Tr-20390. Lineage (NCBI taxonomy): Bacteria > Pseudomonadati > Pseudomonadota > Betaproteobacteria > Burkholderiales > Burkholderiaceae > Burkholderia > Burkholderia sp. Tr-20390. The sequence continues at coordinate 6,220 of NZ_JAAGPC010000268.1, forward strand.
GGCACGGCCGCATCGCCGAGCAAACGATGGACGAGCTCGGCGCGCGCGAGCGTCTCGTCGTCGAGCCGCTTCACGCTCCGGTAGATTGCGTCGCCTTCGAGCAGCGCGCGCAGGTCGTAGATTTCCTGCACGTCCGACGCACTCAGCATGCGCACGACGGCGCCGCGATTCCTGAAGATGTCCAGCAAGCCTTCGCGCTCCAGGCGCTGGATCGCCTCGCGCATCGGAATCCGGCTGATGCCGAACCGGTCGGCCAGGTCGCGCTCGACGAGCCGCTCGCCGGCTTCCAGCTCGCCGTTGATGATCATGTCCCGCAACGAGGCGGCGACCGCGTCCGCGGTGGAATCGAGTTTGGCTTCCATGCCTGCATGTTCCGTCAATTTGGAATAATGGTATACCAAATGGGAATCCGGTGCCAAAATGGCGAGCGCAGGCGGGCTTCGCAAAACGACATCCGGCCCGGCCGAAGCAACCCACATCAATGGAGAGCGAGATGGCATCTGGCGAACACACGTATCGCGTCGCAGTAGAGTGGACGGGCAATCGCGGCACCGGCACGTCGGGGTATCGCGAGTACGGGCGGGATCATCTGATCCGGGCCGGCTCCAAGCCGGATATTCCCGGTTCGTCGGACCCGGCGTTTCGCGGCGACGCCGCGCGCTGGAATCCGGAAGACCTGTTGCTGGCGTCGGCATCGGCGTGCCACAAGCTCTGGTACCTGCATTTGTGCTCGGAAGCGGGTATTCGCGTGCTTGCGTATGTCGACAACGCGGAAGGCACGATGGTGGACAGTGCCGATGAAGGCCGCTTCACCGAAATCGTGCTGCGCCCGCACGTGACGATCCAGGCCGGCGACGATCGCGAGCGGGCGGCACATCTGCATCATGATGCGCACGCGAAGTGCTATATCGCGAACTCGGTCAACTTCCCGATCCGCTGCGAACCGGTGATCGAGTTCGCCGCCGCGTGACGCCGACACCCGCCTGAGTGAAATCGACGATGAAGCTCTTCTACTACCCCAGCAATGCCAGCATGGCGCCGCACATCGTGCTGGAAGAAATCGGCAAGCCGTTCGAACTTGAATTCGTCGACCGCACGCACGACCAGCACAAGTCGCCGGATTACCTCGCGCTCAATCCGAACGGGCTCATCCCGGTGCTGATCGACGGCGACCTGGTGCTGTACGAAGCCGCCGCCATTTGCCTGCATCTCGCCGATACGCATCCCGAGCGGCGGCTTGCGCCCGCACTCGGCACGCCGGAACGCGCGCAGTTCTACAAATGGCTCATGTGGCTCACCAACACGCTGCAGGCGACACTGATCGCGTATTTCTATCCGGAGCGCTGGGTCGATGTGGGCAACGCGGCCGGCGCCGCGCAGGTGAAGGCACACGCGGAGGCGAAAATCGCGGCGCTGCTGGACCAGCTCGACCGCCAGCTGGAGACGAGCGGCGGCCCGTGGCTGCTCGGCGCGCACTACACGGTGCTCGATCCGTATGCGCTGATGCTGTGCCGCTGGACGCGCGGCTTTGCCGAGCCGGCGCGGCAGCGTCCGGTACTCGGCGGCTATCTGCAGCGGGTGCTCGCGCGTCCGGCGATCCAGCGGGCGTTGCAGACGGAAGGGCTCGTGCAGCCCTGGGTGTAACGGAGCGCACGCTCTGGTTGAATGGGGGACTTCCGACAAATCTCAGAAGATCCTTGCACGAATAACTGCACATCCCAACGTTCAACCGTGAATCAATTTTAGATCGCAGTTTGGTTAGTAATGCGTAGCGGGTGCGCGTACGACAGGTGCACGAGAATTCGATCTGATTTGCTGTATATGTGCTTTGGGAACTCGACTCGATATGTCCGAGCACACGTCAATCAGACGAGACCGAAATTCGAAATTTGTGGTTCTCATTCAACAGCTTGGCAATATTTGACAGTCATTCTTCGGCGTTTCGGTAAGCTCGCGGTCAATGACCAAACGCATGGACGCGGGCCGCGTCGACAAGAATGAATAAAAATACGCATCGCCTGGTTTATTCCAGGCTTCGGGGTATGGTGGTGGCCGTTGCAGAAACGGCGACCGCCGAGGGGAAATCGGCAACCGGCGAAGCACGTGCACGGCGGCGATCGTCGATGTCCGGTGCCCGCGTCGTAGTCGCGGGTGTCGCAGCGCTCGGCATGCTGCCTACCCTGGCCGATGCGCAGATCGTCCCGACGCCGGGTACCAGCACGCACGTGATCCAGACGCCGAACGGCTTGCCTCAAGTCAACGTGGCCGCGCCGTCGGGCGCCGGCGTCTCGGTCAACACCTACAATCAGTTCGATGTACAAAAGGCCGGCGCGATCCTGAACAACTCGGCCACGATGGTCCAGACCCAGCAGGCGGGCTGGATCAACGGCAACCCGAATTACAGTGCAGGCCAGGCTGCACGGATCATCGTCAACCAGGTCAACAGCCCGAACCCCTCCCAAATTCGCGGCGCGTTGGAGATCGCCGGCTCCCGGGCGGAGCTCGTCCTCGCGAATCCGTCGGGCATTTATCTTGATGGCGCGTCCTTCATCAACACCAGTCGCGCAACCCTCACAACGGGCGTGCCGTACTACGGTGCCGATGGCTCGCTCGCTGGCT
>NZ_JAAGPC010000269.1:0-245 GCF_017104595.1 Burkholderia sp. Tr-20390
TAGACACACAGAACATCTGGCTATCAGCTACAGTACAACATCATATGTACACGCGACACACAACACTCGATATATGCGCATTATGCCACTGCGCCGTCTATATTCGAAGCATCACGCATTAGACGATTATCGATAATTAACAACAGCCTTACACATCTGAGACTTTAACATTCTCATTTGTTAGTGTTATAATGTCGACGGAGTACTATATTTTTTATTTTTTTTTTTTTTTTAATGACCCGCCC
>NZ_JAAGPC010000270.1:0-8350 GCF_017104595.1 Burkholderia sp. Tr-20390
TTGCCTGACGGCCTGCGCTCTTCGCGGCCGCGCCCTTCTTCGCGCCTGCCTTCTTCGCCGCGGTCTTGCGCGCGCGCTTGCGGCCATCCTTCGCGTCGCCATGCGCATCGGCCACTTCGGCCACTTCGACCGTTTCCGCCGACGACATCAGCGGTGCCGCCTCGGCGACCTCGGCCACTTCCGTCTCGTCCGCGTCGACCGGCACGCTTTCGTGCATGACCGCTTCCGCCCGCTGCCCGCGACGTTGCGCATTGCGCCCGGCCCGCGCCGGCTCGGCCGCGCGCGTGCCGTGGTGCGCGCCGCCGTGCCCGCCGCCTTCACCGCCCGCCGTGACGTGTTCCACAGCCGCCGACTGGCGCGCCCGCGACACGAACGCGCCCGACTTGTCGTCACGCCCCACTTCGAGCAGGCCGCGCGCCTGCGCCTCGTCGAGCAGGTTGCCGAACGCGCGGAATCCGTAGTACGACTCGTTGAAATCCGGCTTGCGACGCTTGATCGCGCTCTTGAGCACCGACGCCCAGATCTTGCCGACGTCGTCCCGCTCCGACGCCAACGCGTCGAACGTCTCGACCGCCAGCGCGATCGCCTCGGCCTTGCGCGCGTCCATGTCGTGCTTGCGCGACGGCTCGTCCGGCCGCTTCGCGCCGCCGTTGCCCGCACGCTGCTGCTGTTCGCGCTTCGCGAGCGCGCGCTGCTGCTCGCGCACCAGGTCGTCGTAGAAGATGAATTCGTCGCAGTTCGCGACCAGCAGGTCCGACGTCGATTTCTTCACGCCGACGCCGATCACCTTCTTCGCGTTCTCGCGCAGCTTCGACACCAGCGGCGAAAAATCCGAGTCGCCGCTGATGATCACGAACGTATCGACGTGCGACTTCGTGTAGCAGAGGTCGAGCGCGTCGACGACGAGCCGGATGTCGGCCGAGTTCTTGCCCGACTGGCGCACGTGCGGAATCTCGATCAGCTCGAAGCTCGCCTCGTGCATCGACGCCTTGAAGCCCTTGTAGCGATCCCAGTCGCAATAGGCCTTCTTCACGACGATGCTGCCCTTCAGCAGCAGGCGCTCCAGCACGGGCTTGATGTCGAACTTCTCGTACTTCGCGTCGCGCACGCCGAGCGCGACGTTCTCGAAGTCGCAGAACACGGCCATGCTGACGTTGTCCAGGGGTATTGCCATGTGTACTCCAACCAGTGGGCCGATGCGTTGTATGACGTAACGGCGAAAAATGCATCGCGCACATGATAGCCGGTCGGCGCGTCATTCCCGCATCCGTGTGAATGAATGGCCGCCGGTACGGCCGATGCCGGTATGCCCGATGCCGGTACGCCCCTTAATACACACCCGCCGCATCGGCAAATCGACATTACACTTGAGTTATCGGTCGTCCGTCCCTATCTGGAAGGATGACGCATCGAGCAAGGAGCGGTTTCATGACGACGAAGGTACTGCTGATTGGCGCGACCGGTCGAACGGGCCAGGCCTGCGCGGATCTGCTGCTCAAGCAGCCGGAGTTCGAGGTCACGGCGCTCGTGCGCCGGCACGGCTATGCGCTGGCGGGCGCACGGGTGGTCGAAGCCGACCTGAAGAACGATTTCTCGCACGCATTCCAGGGCATCTCGCACGTGATCTACGCGGCCGGCTCGGCCGAATCGGAGGGCGCGGCCGAAGAGGAGCAGGTCGACCGCGACGCGGTCGCCCGCGCGGCCGAATACGCGCTGGCTTACAACGCGCAGAAGCTGGTGGTGATCAGCTCGCTGTCCGCGTACCGGCCCGAGCTCGGCCCGGACGCGCTGCGCCACTATTCGCAGATGAAGCGCGAAGGCGACGATCGCGTGATCGCGTCGGGCGTCGACTACGCGATCCTGCGCCCCGGCCCGCTCACGGACGATCCGGGTGTCGGCAAGATCGCGCTCACCGACGCATGGTTCGATGGCGCCCCACCCGTGTCGCGCCAGGATGTCGCCTGGGCCGCGATCGAGGCGATCAAGCTGGGCATCTCGCGCAAGATCGTCGGCTTCGTCGGCGGCAGCGTGCCGATCGAGCAGGCATTGCGCGCCTAGCGGCCTCTCGCGCCGCCGCTCGGGCGGGCGCGTTGCTCCGTACCGGTGGCCCGCACGACGGGCCGCTTTGCCGTGCGGGCCGCGCGCTTACTGCTTCGGATGCGCGTCAGCCCACGCCTTCACGGCGGCGAGCGTGTTCTCGACGTGCTTGTCGGGCGACATGCTCGTGTATTCGTAGAGCACCTTCCCTTCCGGCGAAATCACGTAGGACACGCGGTTCGCCTTGTCGATCGCCGGCAGCTTCGCATCGTATTCCCGGATGATCTTCGCGTCCGGATCGGCCGCGACCGGGAACTTGCTCCGGCACTCGCTCACCGAGAACTTCGTCAGCGTGTCGATCTTGTCAGCCGAGACGCCGATCACCGTCGCGCCGTAAGCCTTGTAACGGTCGACCGCGTCCGCGAACGCATGCGCCTCGATCGTGCAGCCCTTCGTGAACGCGGCCGGATAGAAATACAGCACGACCGGCCCCTGCTTCAGCGCGTCCGCGAGCGAGTACGTGTAAGTCTTGCCGCCCAGCGACGCCTGCGTCGTGAAATCGGGCGCCGCGGCACCCGGCTTCAATTCCGCCTGCGCCATCAGCGCATGGCCGGCCACCAGCGCCGCCACGGCGGCGCCCAGCAACAGTTTTCGCTTCATCTGCGTCCTCATTTCTTATAAAGTCAGCCTCGATGTAGGCCCCGCCGGTGTTCGCTTGTCGAACACCCGCGTGGCCAATCCGGTCCAGCGGCAACGCCATCCGCGGCCGGTCCGTTAAAGATTCCGCACAGTCTGCCGTTATTCCTTCCGGACAACCGGTTCCAGCCCTTCACGTCAGCGAGAAACATGGAAGCCAACAGGAAACAGACGTCACGCAAGGGCTCCTGGCGCAGCGCCTTGCATACGCTGCGCCGCTTCGCCTGGTCGGGCGGCGCGCTGATGCCCGCGCGCGCCGGTGCGCCGCGACGCGACGACTCCGTGCGCAACTGGCTGGAACAGACGGTCGGCACGGTGGATTTCCTCGCCCATGTCGACCGTGAGCTGCGCTTTCTGTACGTGTCCGACGCGAGCCTGCGCTTCATCGGCTACCACCGCGACTACCTGCACACGCTGACGTTGCGCGACCTGATCGCCGAACAGGATACCGCGGCGCTCGAAGGCCTGCTTGCACGCGCCGCGCGTTCCGGCCAGGTCGAGAAGGCGACGATGTGCATCGTCAAGTCGCTCACCTACCCGCTGGACGTCGAGATCCGCGCGTTCAAGAGCCGCCACCACGGCGTCGACGGGTTCGCGATCGCGGCGTTCGACGTGTCGTCGTGGCGCGCGCTCGAGGCGCGCCTGACTTACGAGATGCACCACGACCCGATGACGGGGCTCGACAACCTGTCCGCGCTCGTGCCCGCGCTGATGCGCGCGCAGCAGGCCGCCGACGGGGACGGCTCGTGCGCGGCGCTGCTGCTGCTCGACCTCGACGACTACCAGCGGATCAACCGCGCGCTCGGCTACGACGCGGGCGACACGCTGCTGCGCGAGACCGCGCAGCGGCTGAAGGCGCTCGTCACGCCGAACGAGCAGCTCGCGCGCGTCGCGAGCGACAAGTTCGCGGTCGTGCTCGGCGCGCCGAACCGCACGCAGGCGAGCAATGCGGCGGACGCACTCGCACGCCGGCTGCAGGCCGCGGTGCGCGAGCCCTACGTGTACCAGGGGCAGACCGTGCACCTGTCCGCGAGCATCGGCATCGCGCTCTACCCTGACGAGCGCTCGGCGCCGCACCGCGCGCAGCACCACAGCCCGCTGCTGCGCCGCGCCGACCACGCGCTCGCGCAGGCGAAGGCGTCGGGCGGCAATGCGCTCGCGTTCCACGCCCCCGTCGACGATCCGGCCGACGCCGAACGGCTGAAGCTCGAGGCCGACCTGTACGACGGCGTGCGCAACGGCGAGTTTTCGCTCCATTTCCAGCCGATCACGCGCAGCCAGTCGGGCGCGGTGGTCGGGGTCGAGGCGCTGATCCGCTGGCGCCATCCGGTGCACGGCCTCGTGCCGCCGGCGACCTTCATTCCGCTCGCCGAATCGATCGGCCTGATCAACTATCTCGGCAACTGGGTGCTCAAGGCCGCGTGCATGCAGCTCGTCGCCTGGGACCGTCAGGGGCTCGCGCTGCAGTACGTGGCGGTCAACGTGTCGCCGCAGCAGTTCCGCGACCCGCGCTTCACGCAGAGCGTGCGCGAGGCGATCGCGCTGACGGGCATCGACCCGCGCCGCATCGTGCTCGAAATCACCGAAAGCCTGCTGATGCACGATCCCGCGCAGGCCAAGGGGCTGCTCGAGGAGCTGACCGATCTCGGCATCCGCTTCGCGATCGACGATTTCGGCACCGGCTATTCGAGCCTCGCGTACCTGCAGCGCTTCCCGCTCGCGAAGCTGAAGATCGACCGCAGTTTCGTCGAGAACCTGCTGACCTCGCGCAACGACCGCGCGATCGTGTCGGCGGTGGTCGGCCTCGCGCAGACGCTCGATCTCGAACTCGTCGCCGAAGGCGTCGAGACCGAGGCGCAGCGCGAATTGCTGACGGAGATGGGCTGCAACCACATCCAGGGCTGGCTCGTCTGCCAGGCGCTGCCGTCCGAGGAGCTCGCGCGGCGCTTCGAGGCGCAGCAGCTGCACCTGCACGCCGCCGCCTGACGCGCGCGGCGAACCGGACAGATCCGTATGTCAATCACCGAACACCTGCCCCGCACCGCATTGCTCGACAAGCTGTGGGCCCGGATGAACGAACGGGGCGATTTCCCGCTGCTGTCGGAATCGCTGCGCGCGACGATGGCCGCGATGAAGAACGACGACCTCGACTTCACCGCGCTCGTGCGCGTCGTGCTGTCGGACTTCGCGCTCACGCAGAAAGTGCTGCGACTCGCGAACTCCGCGATGTACATGGCGTTCGGCGGCAACATCACGACCGTGACCCGCGCCCTGATGGTGCTCGGCATGGACGCCGTCGGCCACCTGGTCGTCGGGCTCAAGCTCGTCGACCATTTCCACCACAGTACGCCGCGGCGCATCGACGCGAAGCTCGAGCTGAACCGGGCGCTGCTGTCCGGCTGCGTCGCGCGCAAGCTCACCGAGCGCGCCGAGCTGCGCGCGGGCGAGGAAGCCGTCGTCTGCACGCTGATGCGCCAGGTCGGCAAGCTGCTCGTGGTCTGCTATCTCGACAGCGAATGGGACCGGATCCGCCGTCGCGCGGCCGAGCTGAACGGCGACGAAGCGGCCGCCTGCATCGATGTGCTCGGCGTCGGCTTCGACGAGATCGGGCTCGAGGCGGCCGCGCGCTGGCGCTTGCCCGACGTGATCCGCGCGGGGATGGCCGATCGTGACCACGTGGTCCATGCCGACGCGTTCGGCAACGAGGATGACGATCACGACGCGGGCCGTGCGACCGATGACGGCCCGGCCGACCGCGTCCGCTGGCTGCGCGCGATCAGCCGCTGCTCGACCGACGTCGCGGGCGCGCTGGTGATGCCCGCGAGCCCGCAGCGCGACGCGCGCATCGCGGCGCTCGCGCAGCACTACGGTGCGGAGCTCGACATGGAATCCGACGCGCTCGTCGAGATCGCCGAGCGGCTCGCGCGCGAGGAAGCGAGCGACACCGTGATGCGCGAGATCGTCGAGCTGCGCGCGAACGCCGATGCGATCGCGCGCGCACAGGCCGCGCCCGAGGCATGCCTCGAAGCCGGCCTCGCGGACCTGCGTGCGCTGCCGTCCGAGCACGTGCTGACGCCGGTGCTCGCGCTCGCGTCGGAAAGCCTGCTGGCCGGCCTCGCGTTCACGCGCACCGTGATGTTCGTGCGCCACGACGACGGCATGTTCGCCGCGCGCCTCGGCTTCGGCCCCGGCGTCGACACGACGCTCGACCGGCTGCGCTTCGACGAGCGCTTCGAGCCGGACGTGTTTCATCTCGCGATCTCGAACTCGGTCGGCATCTTCATCGAGCAGGCGCAGGAGCCGAAGATGCTCAAGCGCCTGCCCGCGTGGTATCTCGACGCATTCGACGACACGCGCGCGTTCGTGCTGCTGCCGGTGCGCGTCGGCACGACGACCGTCGCGCTGCTGTACGGCGACTGGGCCGGCGCGCAGCCCGCGCGCAAGATCACGCAGCAGGAGATGGCCGTGCTCAACGAGCTGGCGCGCGAACTGGGCCGGTTCTTTCCGGCCTGACGCGGCCGCCGGCCGCTGCTGCACGGTGTCCCCCGTCCGCGGTTTCCTGTCGTCCGCGGTCTTTCGTCATTTCCCGCCCCCAAAAACAAACCGGCCGCATCAGCGGCCGGTTTGCTTGCATCGTGCGATCGAGCGCAGCGCTTACTTGAGCGTCACGGGCACGCTGAAGTACTTCTTCGCGAGGTTGTCGATCGTGCCGTCGGCCTTCAGTTCCTTCAGCGCCTGATCGAGCGCGGTCTTCAGCGCCGCGTCGTTCTTGCGCAGGCCGAAGCCGACGCCCGAACCGAGGATCTCGGCGTCGCTCACGGTACCGCCCGCGAACGCGAAGCCCTGGCCTTGCGGCTTCGTCAGGAAGCCCTTCGAGCCGGCTTCCGCGTCCTGGAACGTCGCGTCGAGACGGCCCGACTTCAGGTCGGCGTAGGCCAGGTCCTGCGTCTGGTACGGCACGACTTCGACGCCGGCCGGGGCCCATTTCTTCTTCGCGTACGCTTCCTGGATCGTGCCCTGCAGCACGCCCACGCGCTTGCCCTTCAGCGATTGCGGGGTCGGCAGCAGGCCGCTGCCCTGCTTCGCGATCAGCTGGTTCGGGATCGTGTAGATCGCATCGGTGAACGCGATCGCGTGCTTGCGCTGGTCGGTGATCGTCATGTCCGAGTTGATCGCGTCGAACTTGCGCGCCTGCAGCGCCGGGATCAGGCCGTCGAAGTCGTTCTCGACCCACACGCACTTCGTCTTCAGCTTCGCGCACACCGCGTTGCCGATATCGATGTCGAAGCCGGTCAGCTTGCCGTCGGGCGTCTTGTATTCGAACGGCGCGTACGAGGCTTCGACGCCGAAACGGATCTCTTTCAGATCCGCCGCCATCGCGCTGCCTGCCGCCACGGCCGATGCCGCCACCACCGCATGCGCGGCCACTTTACGCCAATCCAACTTCATCAGGTGTTCTCCTCGATACTCGAATGTTCCGGAACTACGGGCGCATGCATCATTGCAGGGTCGGATGACCACGGCAATGCCGCCGCCGCGCCGTGATGCGGCGCAACAGCCGCAAGGCCGCGATTGTACCAATCCGCGCGGCCCGATATGGCAAAGCAGCCGCCGGCACGTGATGCTGCGCTGCGGGCGCCGACGTCAGCCGGGCGGCCCGTCGAACTTGCAAGACGATGTCGCAAATACGCAAGCGCGACCCGCGGGCCTTCCGCGCGGCGGGTGGATGCTATCTCTAAACAGGAATGGTGGCCGGGCGAGGCGCAGGCCGCGGGTTGCCGCGGCCACGCGCAACCGGCCAACGTCAGACGAGCGCCGCAACCGTCTCGCGGGTCGTATCGACGACGAGCAGGCCCGCGCGCAAACCCGGCTTCACCGATGGATTCGGGAACACGATGCGCTCCTCGTCGTGCGTCACCGTGTAGCGGTAATCGCCGTCCTGCGCGAGCACCGTGCCGCGTGCGAACGCGGTGAAGTTCGCGACGTCGGCCGCGACGAACAGCTCGAGCGCATCGCTCTGCTTCGTGATCTGGTCGATCACCGTGAACACGCGCGGCAACGGAACGTCAGCCTCACGAGACGCGCCTGACACGAGCTTGCGCACCGCGCGGTCGGCCGGCGCGAAGCGCGCCAGGTCGTTCTGGCCGAACGGGCGCACCTTGCCGAGTTCCAGCGTGCATGCGAGCGCGCCGCAATGCTCGGCCGTGAAATGCGAATACGTGTTGCCCTTCGCGGTATGCAGCAGCACGGCCGCGATGCGCGCGTCGCCGAGCCATTCGAACATCGTGCGCGTCGGCGGCATGCCCGTGTGCGGCAGCAGCGCGAACTGCTCGAACACCGACGCGCGGATCGCCGTATGCATGTCGATGTGCCAGCGCGCGGCGCCGGCCGGCGCGGCCGCGAAGAATGCGGCGGCGGCCGCTTCGAGCTGCGCGGCGCGCGGTGCTTCGCGGCTGTCGGGCACCTGCGCGTGACGGCCGCTGAACAGGCGGTTCAGGTCGTCGTCGAGATAGCGTTCGCCGGCGCGCATCGCCGGCACGTTGCCGAGCACGACGAGCAGCCGGCACGCGAGCGGCAGCGCGCCCGAGGCGAGATCGCGCACGAGCATCGACAGCAG
>NZ_JAAGPC010000271.1:0-8516 GCF_017104595.1 Burkholderia sp. Tr-20390
GCCGCCGCCGCGCCCGCCGTCGGCGCCGGCGCGCGCGGGGCAGCCGGTGCGGGTGCGCTACTTCAACCATGCGACGGTGCTGGTCGAAACCGCGGAATTTTCGCTGCTGACCGATCCGATCGTCGGCTATCCGCTCGGCCAGGGCGACGATCCGTTCACGTTCGCGGATCTGCCCGAGCGCATCGACTACGTGCTGCTCACCCACAACCACCAGGATCACATCGTGCTCGAGAGCCTGCTGCAGCTGCGGCACCGGATCGGCACGCTGGTGGTGCCGCGCAGCCATGGCGGGTTCCTGCAGGACCCGTCGATCCGGCTCGCGCTCGAGGCGTGCGGGTTCGAGCGGGTGGTCGAGGTCGGCGAGCTGGACAGCGTGCCCGTGCCGGGCGGCGAGATCGTGGCGCTGCCGTTCCTCGGCGAGCACGGCGATCTGCATATCGCCGCGAAGATGGCGTTCGCGCTGAAGGTGGACGGCAAGAGCATGCTGTTCGCGGCCGACTCGAACAACCTGCAGCCGGAGCTGTACCAGCGTATCGCGCGGCGCATTGGCCAGATCGGCACGCTGTTCATCGGCATGGAATGCGAAGGCGCGCCGATGTCATGGCTGTACGGCGCGCTCCTGAACGAGCCGCTCGGGCGCCAGTTCGACCAGAACCGCCGGTTGAACGGCTCCGACTGCGAGCGCGCGTGGCCGCTGGTCGAGTGCTTCGCGCCGCGCCAGGTGTTCGTCTATGCGATGGGCGCGGAGCCTTGGCTCAAGTTCATCTCCAGCATCGAATACGCGCCGACGTCGCTGCCGATCGTCGAATCGGACAAGCTGATCGCCCGCTGTCACGCGCACGACATCCAGTCCGAGCGGCTGTACCTGAAGAAGGAAATCATCCTCTGAGCGCGGGCGGCCGCGCGGCCGCCCGCATCGTCTCGTCTCGTCTCGTCTCGTCGAATCGTCGAACCAGGAAACCACTCCCATGCCGGATCGTCATCCGTCCCGTGTCGCTGCCGCCTTCAAGATGCTCGCCGCCACGGCCGTGCTGTTGCTGGTGATCGTCGCGGGCCTGCTGTATTGGGCGCTGCCCGCCGCCACCGGCTACGCGTCGCATTACCTGTGCGTGCGCGCGCTCGCCGGCGGCGACGGCGATGCACGTGCGCTGTTCGCGCGCGAAGTCAAGCCGATCAATCCGTTGTTCAACTTCGTCACGTACCGGATCGACCGTGCGCGACAAACCGTCGAGGCCGCCGGGCTCGGCGTGCTGCGTTCGACGGTCGCGCTGTACCGGCCGGGCCTCGGCTGCACGATCGCGCCGGCTGGCGCGATCGACGCATTGCGCGCGGCGGGCCGCGGCCTCGCGCTGCCGCCTGCCGCGGCCGATGCCGGCTACGTCGACCACTACGGCAACGCCGACGATGTCGCGCCGGCCGATCCGCTGCCGGCGCTGAGCGCCGTGCTGGATCGCGCGATGGCGGAGCCGTCGCCCGCGTCGCTGCGCAACACGCTGGCCGTGGTCGTGCGGCAGGACGGCAAGCTCGTCGGCGAGCGGTACGCGCCGGGCGTCACGGCCGACACCCCGTTGCTCGGCTGGTCGATGACGAAAAGCGTCACCGCGTTGCTGGCGGGCGTGCTGGCCCGCGACGGCAAGCTGACGCTCACGCAGGATCACCTGCTGGACGACTGGGCGCAACCCGGCGACCCGCGCCAGGCGATCCAGTTGCGCAACCTGCTGCAATGGACGAGCGGGCTGGATTACCAGGAAGGCTATCTGCCCGGCTCGGACACGACGAAGATGCTGTACCAGTCGACCGACATGGCGCGCTTCGTCGCGAGCCGGCCGCTGAAGGTCGCGCCCGGCCGCGAGGTGGACTACCAGAGCGGCGGCAGCGTGCTGGTCGCGAAGATCGTCGCGCGCGCGATCTCGCCGCGGCCGCTCGACGTCGTGCCGTTCGCGCGGGCGCGGCTGTTCGAGCCGCTCGGCATCCGCACCGCGATGATGGAGCCCGACGCGTCGGGCACGCTGGTCGGCGGCAGCTACATGCTGGCGTCGGCGCGGGACTGGTCGAAGCTCGGCCAGTTGATCCTGCAGCAAGGCGTGTGGCGCGGCACGCGCATCGTCGAGCCGGACTGGGTGCGCTTCATGGCGACGCCCCAGGCGGCGCGGCACGACGGCCGGCTCGGCGCGCATCTGTGGCTGAACGCCGGCGTCGGCGGCGCGCGCCGGTTTCCGTCGCTGCCGGCGGACCTGATGATGATGGACGGCTTCAATCACCAGCTGGTGGTGATCGTGCCGTCGTGCCGCGCGGTCATCACGCGGCTGGGCGCGACGGTGGACCACAGTTGGGATACCGAACGTTTCGTCGCCGACGTGATGGCGAGCCTGCCGGGCTGTGCGGGCCCGGCAACCACGACTGCCGCGAGGTAAGCGCATCATGAAGATCATCGTACGTGACGCCGTGGCCGCCGATACGCCGGCCCTGTGCGAACTGTTCCTGCGCTCGCGCCGCGAGACCTTCGTCTGGCAGCCGGCCGGCGCGTTCCAGCTGGCCGATTTCGAGGCCCAGACGGAAGGCGAGCGGCTGAGGGTCGCCGAGGACGACCGCGGGCGACTCGCCGGCTTCGTGTCGGTCTGGGAGCCCGACCACTTCATCCATCACCTGCACGTGCACCGGTCGCACCACCGGAGCGGCATCGGCCGGGCGCTGCTGCGCGCGTTGCCGGGCTGGCCGGCCACGCGTTACCGGCTCAAGTGCCTGCGCGCCAACGTGCCGGCGCTGGCGTTCTATGCCGCGTGCGGTTTCGTCGAGATCGGCGCCGGCAGCTCGGAAGACGGCGAGTACCTGCTGCTCGAGTCCGGCGGCAAGGACGGCCGATGACCGTCCACCTGCGGTACTGCCTGCAGCAGGCGGCGTTGTGGGGCACCTTCGGCCTCGTGCTGCCGGTCGTCACGTTGTTCCTGCTGCACAGCCATTTCACGCTGTTCGAGATCGGGCTTTACGCGGCGGTGTTCAGCCTGTCGACCATCGCGCTGGAACTGCCGTTCGGCGCGATGGCCGACCGCGTGGGCCGGATCCGGACCTATCGCGTCTCGCTGCTGATGAACAGCATCGGCTGCGCGCTGATGCTGTGCTTCAGCCAGAAGCCGGTGCTGTACCTCGCCGCGGCGAGCTTCGGCGTCGCGCGCGCGATGAGTTCCGGCACCGTCGACGCGTGGTATGTCGGCCTGCTGCGCGAGCACGGCGAGACGAACCGGATTCCTTATTTTCTCGGCCGCGCGGAGCTGGCCTCCGCGCTCGGGCTGGCGAGCATGTCGCTGGTCGGCGGCGTGCTCCCGGACCTGATCGGCAGCCGGCTGTTCGACAACCCGTACCGGATCGGCCTGGCGCTCGCATGCGGCCTGTTCATCGTGCTGCTGGGCCTGACGTCGTGGTTTTTCGCCGAGGCGGAGCAGGCGCCGCCCGAGCCCGCGCCGGCCGGCAGGATGCGCGACGATCTGCGCGAACTGGTGCGCTTCGCGTGGCACGGCGGCGCGGTGCGGCCGCTGATCCTGCTCTGCATGCTGCTCGGTGGCGTCGTGTCGGTGCTGGAGAGCTACTGGCCGGTGGTGCTGAAGACGCTCGTGCCGATGCATGGCGCGACCTGGGCGTTCGGCCTGTTCCTCACGCTGATGCTGGTCGTCAAGGGCGCGGGCGGTTGGGTGTCGTATCGCGTGATGAAGCATTGCGCCGCACGGCCGGCGCTCGCCGTGTCGCTGCCGTTCGCCGGGCTCGCCGCGAGCCTCGTGCTGACGCGCTGGGCGAATCACGTGGTCGCGTTCGGCGCCGTGCTGAGCGGGGTCGCGCTGTTCCTCGGCATCGCCGGCGCGGTGGTCAACGCGGTGCTGCATCACCGGACGCCCGATGCGTTGCGATCGCGCGCCGTCTCGTTCTTTTCGCTGGTGTTCCAGCTCGGCAGCATGATCGCGTCGATCCTGCTCGGCTACCTGGTCAGCCAGTGGGGCGTGCAGGCGGTGTGGTGCGGCGTCGGCGTGCTGGTCGCGGCGGCGGCCGGGTACGGCGCGTCGATCGGCGGCTGGGCCGCCGACCCGATGGAGGAGGCGAAGACGACGGCGCGCGCGTAGGCCGGGCGCACCGTTTCGATGCATGTGTGATGCGTCATGCGGAAGCGGCAGTTTTGTTGTTTGTCACCCCACGATAGCCAAGGAGATCGACTTTGAAACAGGAGATGCGCATCGCGATTCACGAGACGCTGGAGGCGCTCGTGTCGCAGTACGGGACAGCAGAGCTCGAACGCGTGATCGCGTTCGTCGACATCAACACGGGGCGGGTTCCGCTGCCCGCGTTGCCGAAACATCAGCGGCCGCTGCTGTTCTATTTCCCGGGGCTGGACGGCAAGCCGTGGTACGAGGCGTCCGATTATCCGGCGCTCGAGGCATTCACGTCGACGCTCGAGGCGTCGGTCGACGTGCTGCGCGAGGAGTTTCTCGCCCAGGTGACCACGCCGATGCTGCTGCCGTACGAAGAGCAGGTGGCAGGGCGGTTCGAATCGATCCGGCGCAACGACTGGGGGTCGTTCTATTTCAGGCGCAAGGGCGAGCCCGAGGTCGAGGAGAATTGCCGCCGCTGCCCGCGCACCGCGGCGCTGATGCGGCAGGTGCAGGACTCCCTCAGCCCGAGCGGCGCCTTCATCTTTTCGGTGATCCAGGGCGGGACGCGGATTCCGCCGCATACGGACACGACGAATCTCAAGCTGACCTGCCAGCTTCCGCTGATCGTGCCGCGCGGCTCGCGGCTGCGCGTCGGCGACGAGATTCGCGAGTGGCCGGACGGGCGCGCGATCATTTTCGACGATACGTTCGAGCATGAGAGCTGGAACGACAGCAACGAGCCGCGGGTTTGCCTGCTCGTCGACATCTGGCATCCGGGCATCACGCGTATCGAGCGGGACGCGGTGGAGCGGCTCGACGCCGCGATCAGCCAGCATCTCGGGCTGGATTTCCGGCCGCCGTGGGCAGAAGCGGCCGCGGCGTAAGGCGGGGAGCGACCGGCTGCGGGCGACCGGCTGCGGGCGACCGGCGGCAGGCGGTCGCCTTTTGACGATCGACCGACGGCAGTGGGGCCGGTGCGGTTTTGCGCGGCGCTGTCGTCGAATCACGCGCCGCATCCGGCAATCGCTTCGACAGTCGTGCATGGGCCGGAGCGCTTCGAGGCCGTGCTCCCGCCGCGGCCTGGCGTCCCGCAGGCGAGCCTGCCGGGTCGTCAATTCAGCCGTGCCGCCGCTCGCCACGGTTCCAGCCTGCCGGCCGCCACGTCCTGAATGACCTGGCGAACCTGCACGGTTCGCGCATCGTCATCCGTTCCGTGGCGGCCATGGCAGCCGGCTTCCGCCGGGATCGCTACGGCATCATCCGGTCGAGCAGCGGCGACCGGAAGATCCGGTGCGGGTCGTAGCGTTCGAGGGTCGCGCGCGCCGTATCCCAGCTGCTGGACGGCGGCTGGCCTTCACGATGCAGGTTCGGAATCGTGGTGGTGAGCATCGTGGCGTCCTGCCAGGCGGCCGTGTCGGTATAGGCCCAGCCCTTCGACCATTCGGGGCGCACCGTCGCATACGAGCCGGTGTAGTTCGCGAGCATCCATTGCTCGATCTCGCGATAGAAGCGATCGGCGGCCGGCGTGCCCGGCAACGTCAGGATGTCGAACCACACGGCGGTATCCCATTCCGGCCGGTCGGGGCGCGGCTTGAGCGCGGACAACGCGGGCACGGCCGCGCCCGCGCCGGCATCGGCCGCTTTGTCGAGACCGGTGACGCGGATCTCGACGGGACCGTTCATCGGGTACTCGTTGCGCGCCTTGTACGTATCGACACGGTTCTGATAGAACTGCACGAATTCGCTGATCACGCGCTGCACGTCGGCGCGCCGCGCCAGCACCGCGTAGCCGTTCGCGGTGACGCGCAGCGTCGTCGGCCGGATGTACTGCAGCACGGTGCGCGACCAGCCCCAGATGTCCCCGCTGAGCGTGAGCGCGAGGCCGGCCGTCGTGATGGCGAGCTGCGTCTGGCCGAACAGCGGCGTCAACGCGCCTTCGCCACCGATCACGATCCGCTTGACGAGATCCGAGATGGTCTGCGAGATCGAATCGGAGAACGGGTAGTTGTACGGCTGCGTGACGGCGCGCGACAGGAACGGCTTGCTGGGCGTCGGCGTCCAGACCTTGAGCCACGGCTTGGTCGTGAACGGGAACCAGATGGCTTCCACCCGGCCCGAGCGATCGAGAAACGACGCGATCGTGCGGCCCGTCGAGCCGGCCGGCGCAAACAGTTCGGAGGCCGGAATATCGACGTAGCTCTGGCAGCGCAGCCGCTGGTTCGGGCCGGCCGTCAGCGTGACTTCGACGACGAACGCCCGCCCGATGTGCGCGAGGAACGCGCTGATCTCGGGATCGCCGCGCTCGAACCGGCGCAGCACGTATTGCTGCAGGGCCGGATCGAACACGACCGCGGTGAGCGCGACCACGAGATTGCTCAGCGAGCCCCAGGTATGGCCCGGCTGCAAGGTTTCACCGGCCGCCGGCACGGCGGTGCCGTGTGCATCGATCGCGAGCGCGCCGCCGAGCGTGATGTCGCCCGGTGCCGGCGCGGCAATCACGCCGAGGCCATATGGCTCGAGCGTCGCGAGCAACGACTCCAGCGAGACGCCCGTTTGGGCGGTGACGCGCGCCGGACGTGCGGACGTGTCGACGGAGACGGCCGTCAGCGACTTCGTCGTATCGAGCAGCACGAGGTTCGCGGCGCCGGCGCCCGGGTCCAGCGTCAGCGGCGACCAGTTGTGCATGTAGCCGCGCGGGCGTATCCGGTAGCCGTTCGCGCGCGCCCAGTTGACGGTCGCGACGACGTCGTCGGCGGAGCGCGGCGCGGCGGTCCATACGTCCTGCACGGCGATCTCGCCGCTCCAGTTCTGGAACGCCTGCTTGTAAAGCGGGATGTCGGCCGGAAAGCCGGGCGGCGTGTCGCCGGCCGTCCGCGCGTGTGCCGCGATCTGGTAGAGCGGTGTCCAGCCGGTGACGATGCCGGCCGCCGCGAGTTTTGCCATGTCGGCCAGGAAGGCGCGACGCGGCGCGGGTTCGTCTCGGAAGTCGTGACTCATGGTGTGCTCCAATTTTTCGGCATTGTTTTGAAGATTGGAAAGACGACAAATGACGCGTTGAGACTGGTGTGGCAATCGATGCAGGCGCGACGCTCGGGAAGCGTTGCGCTCGGGTCGGGCAGGATTGAAAAAGAACGATGCGTCCGGCAATGCGCGGCCGCGCATCACCACGGGCGTCTAAAAGGAAATCGAAAAACCGTCGGGAGATTGCTGCAATTGGCCGTCGGCCTGTTCTGTCGACAAGCGGATCGGGAAATTCGACGGAATCGCGTGCGGCGAAGCGCTAGCCGCGGCGATCGATAAAAGATGATTTCACGTGAATATTAATCTTCATGTTTCGATTTTTTAAATAAACCCGACCGCAGTTCACGGTTGATTGATGATGCGTCGTATATTTCGGTCGAAAGCGTAACAATTTATCTATCGGGAGACAAGCGGTGGAATTGACGAATTCCGACTGATTTAATATGGAAATTTTATGACGGGAAATGGCTTCGCCCTTTGTGGGTGTTTTTGCAACGCCGGTCTCGGAGGCCAGCAGCCGTGGGATTGGGGCGGAAACTATGCTTTGCCGTCGAGCATATTGAATCGATTGTTGAGTGAATCGAAATAACGTCCGGAAGATATGCCTTGAAGCCAGCTCGATGAGCAGAGGGCTGGTGAAATCCGACAATTCCTCACTCGAATGGCGCTCCCGGATGAAAATTCGTGGTAAGCGTCGCTCGGCCGATTATTACCAAAGTTCGTGGTAAACGAATGTTGATTTATTCGTGCGTTGATAATAATACCGATTTCCGGTTATCGGGCGATGTCGTTTTAAAAATAAATTTCGGGTTAACTGCAAATGTCTTAAATCATCGCTATCATACGCGGCTGGGATATACATGGATCAAATTCAATGGAAAGAATCGTTTCGCTTTTTGATCGACATTTTTCGTTGAATTCGCCGGAAACGCGCCTGCTTCGAGCCGGCGCCGGGTTGTCCGATTCAGGTCTTCAGCACGTCCGGCGGCGGCGCGTTTTCGTCCCGCCATGCGCATCGACCGAAATGGACGTTTCGGCTGCTGGCAGCGTTGCCCGTCGTGAACGTCCATCGATGCGACGCCCGCCGCATCGCGCTGTCCGATACGGAGGAAACATCGTGCCTGTTTCTCGTTCGTCATCGGTCTGTTCGATCGTCGGTGACGCGGTGGCGCTCGCCGTGCCTGACGATCATTCGCACGCGCATCGCGTGTTCCGGATCGCGCGCCGGCGGCGCGCGTTGCCCGCCTGAGAACGCGTGCGACACAGCGCGACCCGACGCGCGCCGCGCCAACCGTGCCGGCTCGCGCGCGCCGGCGTTGCGCCAGGTCCTCAAGCACGCACAACAAGGAGAGTCAGATG
>NZ_JAAGPC010000272.1:0-8449 GCF_017104595.1 Burkholderia sp. Tr-20390
TGCCGGGCGCGGGCGCGACGTTCGGCGCCGGCCGCGCGTCGCGCTGAATCGCACCCGCCGCCCGCGCGGCCGGCTCGATGCGGCTATCGATGAAGCGCTGCACGTCGGCGCGGCCGCGTTTCGCCTCGCCATGCCGCCACAGCATCAACGCGGCGGCCACGCAAAGCAGTGCCATTGCAAGCGCGCCGGCCATCAGGCTATACATTGAAGCCCCCGCCCCCGCGACCGAATCCGCCGCCGAAACCACCACCGCCGCCGCTACCGCCGAAGCCGGCAGCCTGCAGTGACTGGCGGAAGCGTGCGAGCTTCGGCGAATGCGGATGAATGCCGAGCGACTCCCAGTTGTCGACCTCTTCGCCCTCGGGCGTCACGCGTGCTTCGTAGCGATACAGTTCCTGGGTCGCGATGATGTTGTCCGACAGCCCGGTCACTTCGGTGATCGAAAGAATCCGGCGCCGGCCGTTCGACAGCCGGCCGATCTGCACGATGAAGTCGATGGCATTTGCGATCTGCCGGCGCAGGCTCGATTCCGTTCCCTGGAAACCCGCGAAACCGGCCAGCATCTCGAGGCGATACAGACACTCGCGCGGCGAACTCGCGTGGACGGTACCCATCGATCCGTCGTGCCCCGTATTCATCGCCTGCAGCATCTCGAGCACCTCGCCGCCGCGCACTTCGCCGACGATGATGCGATCCGGCCGCATCCGCAGCGTATTGCGCAGCAGGTCGCGGATCGTCACGACGCCGTTGCCGTCGAAGCCGCCCGGGCGGCTTTCGAGACGCACGACATGGGGGTGATTCAGCGAAAGCTCGGCCGTGTCCTCGATCGTCACGACCCGCTCGTGCTCGGGAATGTAAAACGCGAGCGCGTTGAGCAGCGACGTCTTGCCGGAGCTCGTGCCGCCCGACACGAGGATGTTGCAGCGCGCCTCGACCGCCGCTTCCAGCAACGTACCGATTTCCGTATTGAACGTGCCGTTGGCGAGCAGGTCCGCCGGTTTCAGCGGGTCCTTGCGGAATTTCCGGATCGAGACGACCGGCCCGTCGATCGACAGCGGCTCGATCACGACATTGACGCGCCCGCCGTCCGGCAACCGCGCGTCGACCATCGGATTCGATTCATCGAGACGTCGGCCGATCGGCGCGAGGATACGGCGCACGATCCGCAGCAGGTGCGCGTTGTCGGTGAAACGGATCGGCAGCTTCGCCAGGATGCCGTGGCGCGACACGTAGATGTCGTTGTAGCCGTTGATCAGGATGTCCTCGACGTGCGGATCGGCGAGCAGGTCCTCGATCGGACCGAATCCGGCGAGCTCTTTCGTCAGCGCCTCCGCAATCGCCCTGACCTCGGTCTCGTTCAGGGGAATGCGCCGCAGACGCACGAAGCTGTCGATTTCCAGATCGACGAACTGGTTGATCGCCTGGCGCGACCAACGGCCGAATTCGGCGCCGAGTTCCTCGATGCGCGTCAGCAGATGCTCGTGCGCGGCATTCTTGATGTCGTGAAACTGCTGCGACTGGGAGAACGGCGCTGCGCCGTCGGCAAATTGGATGTCGTGTGCCATCGCTTACGATCGCCTGGACGAAGGTTGAATGAAACGCTTCAGGGCGGACAAGCCCAATGCGGTGCGCTGGCCCGCGGAAACCGGGCCGGCCAGTCGATCTGCGAGCGGCTCGAGGGCACGCACATACGGATCGCGTTCGGCCGTATCGACGATCAGCCGCCCCTGGTTGGCCGCCTGGCCGATTGCCACGCGACGCGCCGGCAGCGTCGCCAGGTGCGAAATGCCGAGCCGTTCCGCGATCTGGGCCGGCGTCAGGCTCAGCGTCGCGTCGTACTGGTTGACGACGAGACGAATCTTGCCGATGTCGACGCCCGCATCGCGCAGCCCTTCCAGCAGGTCGACCGCCGAGACAATCGAGGCGACGCCCTGGTCGCACACGAGCCACGCCTCGTCGGCCACCGCCGTGATCTGCGCAACGAATTCATGGTTCGTGAATCCGCCGAGATCGATGATCTGCTGATCGAAGAACGCGCGCAGCCGGTTCAACAGCCCCACGCATGCGGCGTACGACACGTCGCGCAGGTCGGCGAGATTGGGCGGCAACGTGGTCAACGCGACGCCGCTCGCGTGGCGCGTCAGCGCGGTATTGACGAACGTCCGGTCAATGCGCCGCAGGTTGCGCACGGCTTCGACGAAATGGAATTCGCAGCGTGTGTTGAGGAACAGCGCACTGTCGCCCGCGGGAAGCCCGAGATCGACCAGCGCCGTCTGCCGCGCGTGAGGCGCTGCGACGCCGAATGCAGGCGTGCCGCCTTCCGGGTCGGCCGAACCCATCCGCTTGTGCAGCCACACGGACAGATTCGAGGCGAGCGTGCTGACGCCCATCCCCGCGCGTGCGCCGAGCAACGCGACGACTTTGCCGTGCCGGTTGGCCGGCTCGGTGCCGGTATGCTCCAGCAACCCGCGGGTGATCCGCAACGCATCCTCTGCACTACCGGACACGTCGATGAAATCGCGTACGCCGGCCCGCAGTGCGGCCAGCGCGCTTTCCGGCTCCGAGAGCGTGCCGAGCGCGACGACCGGCAGGCCCGGATGGGCCAGCCGTACGGCAGCCGCGGCAGCGCTCGCCGCGCTGTGCGCACGGGAAAAATCGATGAAGACGATCGCTGGATTGAGCCCCGTGATGCGCTGGCTCAGCGCGCCCGGTTCGAGCGACAAGGCTTCCACCGTGCCGGCCGACACGAGTGTCTCCCCCAGCCAGCGGGCATGCTCGTCCTGCTGCGAGGCGCACACGAAATAATCGGTCACGGCAGGCTCAGCCAACGATAGGGTTCTCGCGTTCATGTTGAACACCCCCGGTTACATATCGCGCGACATCTCGTCCCGCATTCATTTCGAAAATCCGGGCGCCGCATCGGGTGATGCGATACCGCCAAGATACGACCGCCACACCGCACCATCGCGCTGTTCGGACAGTTCGCCCGGCGTGGTCGGCAACGGCGCGCCCTTCGCGATCGGCGCAACAAGATGCGGCGTCACGATGATCACCAGTTCCTTGTCGTTCTGCTGATAGTTCAGCGACTTGAAGAAGGCGCCGATGATCGGCAGGTCGCCCAGGACCGGCACCTTGTTGATGTTCGACATCGTTTCGCGGTCGATCAGGCCGCCAATCACGAAGCTTTCCCCGTCGCCGAGCTCGACCGTGGTGTCGGCGCGCCGAGTCGTGATCGCCGGCACCGAGACGCTGTTGATCGTGACGCCATGCTGGAAGTCGAGCTGGCTCGATTCGGGCGCCACCTTGAGTGCGATGCGCCGCTGGCTCAGCACGGTCGGCGTCAGGGTCAGGCCGACGCCGTACTGCTTCCAGTCGATCGCCGTCGAGCCGAGCGCCTGCGGCACCGGCACGGGAATTTCGCCGCCGGCGAGAAAGCTGGCGCTTTGCCCGGACAACGCCACGAGGGTCGGCTGCGCGAGCACACGGGCCAGATTGTTCGCCTCGAGAATCGAAATATTGCCGAAGATGCCGCGCCCCGCCGAATTCACCACCAGGTTGAACGCGGACGCGATCGGAATGCCCCCCGTCGCCTGGAATGCCCCCGTCCCCCCGCCGGTCACCGACTGGAGACCGCCCGGCGAAAATGCGCCGAAAGCGAATCCGTTGCTCTGCTTGAAGAAATTCAGCCCCGCTTCCTTCAGCACCGAACGGCTGAATTCGACGACCCGGACGTCGACTTGCACGACGTTCCGATTGCCGACCGTCGACGCATCGATCACCGCCGCATCCTTGCCGCCCATCCGCTTGCCGACGGCAACTGCCCGCTCGTGCGCGTCAAGCGACGCTGCCGCGCCCGACACGACTGCCGCACCGCCATACGCCCTCACGGACGGTCCCGCGCCGTCCAGCACGGCCTGTGCGGCTGCATCGACGACATTGACGTTCCACACGGTCGGCTCGTCGCGACCGCGCTCCCACAGCATCACATTCGTCGAACCCGGTGCCTTCGCAACCAGCAGCACATTGCCGGCGCGACTGCCCTTCATGACCAGCACGTCGACGACCGACGGATCGCCCACCGCGATCCGCTGCAGCGTGCGGCCGGTAGCGACCTGTCGCTGCGAGCCGACCGCCAGATCGATCGACCCGTTTGTGCCGGCAGCCCCGGACAACACGGCGAAGGTCATGGCCCAGATGGCAATCGCGTATGCAATCAGTTTTTTTGTCATTGTGTCGGAGACCGTCATACGGCCTTCTCCCTTCCGTTACTGCTGTCGATGACCGTGTTTAGGTTGTCAATAAGCGACCGTTTCGGTTCGCCCACCCCGAATCACTTCAATGCTGCTCCCGCCTTCGCGCGCGACGATCGGTGCGCGCGGCGCACGCGCCGGCGCCTGCACGCGGGGCGCATTGCGTGCCCGCCCGCCTGAAAGTTCATCGAGCCACACGCCGGCGGCCGCCTGCCCGGAAGGCGTCAGGTCACCGGCCGTGCGGATCGCGACCGTCTGCGTCGCGACTTCGTCATCGCGCGGATTGCGCAGTGCCAGCGTCAGCCGGCCGCTTGATTCCGCGAGCGTCAGCGCATCGACCTGTGCCGTCGGCACGGCGAGCACGGCGGTCCGTACCGCGCCGCCCGGGCCGCCGCTGCCGTCACGATCGGGCGTCGCGTCGCCGAACGACAGGATCCGCAGCTTCGACATCAGCAATCGCGCCTGTGAATTGGGAATTTCCGAGCCGGTTTGCGCCATCCCCGAGTTGTCGCGCCGCAAATTCAGGAACACGTCGACAAAGTTGCCGGGGCGCAACCGGTTTCCGACCGCATTCGTCTCGTCGACCTTGATGGCCACCGCCCGTTCGCCGGGCGCCACCTGGTTCGCCAGCCCCGACGTCAAGCCGCCCTCGACGACCGGCGCGGCGGCAAGAATGTCGTTCGCCGGAATACGCCCGACGGGCAGCGACGGATCGCTGAAGCCGCCGGTCGGCATCATGGGTGCCGAAGCCAGCTTCAGGGCATCGGCCGGAATCGGTTGACCGGCCGGCAGCAGGCGCGTCGCCACGACCACCGGCACCGTCTGCACCATCGCGACGGCGGGCGCCGCGGCCGGCGGATGGGCCGGCGCGCGGCCGAGCATCCACGCATAGATCCCGAGCAGCACGGCGAGCGCAATCAGCAGCCCGGCGATGATCTTCGTCAAGTTGTTGCCCATGGTGAATGTCGAGTGCCGTAAATGTTGTTATGTCGATATGCGAACGCCGCTTGCACCTGTTACCGCGCGCTGCCCGGCGTCCGTTTCATAAAATGGTTGCCGGGTTGATCTGGACGGTTGCCGTGCCGGTCAGCTGCGTCGGCGTAACGAGTCCCAGCAGGGGCAGCGACGGAACCAGCGGGCTGGTCTTGTACGGGTACGTCACCGTGACCGTCACGCAATACATGGTTGCGTCGTAACTGCATGCCCCCGACACCGGCGTCGGAACCTGAACGTTGGCCAGCCACGTCGTGAGCCCGACCGCCGTCGACTGTGCCGCCTTCGCCCGGTCCGTCAGCGCCTGCGCCCCCGACCCGTTGGACTCGTAGACATAATTCAGCGCCGTACGCGCCCCTTCGGTCGCAGCGAGCGTCAAGCCCTGCTGAACGGCGAAGATCAGCCCGTACGTCACGATCGCGTACATGATCAGGAAGAACAGCGGAAACACCAGCGCGAACTCGACCGCCGTCGCCCCGTGCTGACGCCGCCACGACCGCGGCTGGCACTGTCGCTTCATTGCACTCCCCCGGTAACGACGAGATAGGCCAGCCATATCGCTGCAGGCGCGACGAGACAGGCCGCATACGGCGTCGCCCGTCGCGCACCAAGTGCGAATGTCGGCGAACCGCGCGACCACAGCGCGCCCAGCGGCGTATGGGACAGCGTCATCAGCGCGAGGACATGTATACCGGCCACCAGGCTGGCGACAACCCACAGCCACGGCAGTATCGACAAACCGCACCACGCGCCGAGAACCGCGAACACCTTCACGTCCGCCGCGCCCATCACGCGAAATGCAAAAAGCGGGAAAAAGCTCACGAATCCGACGAGCATGCCGACCAATGCCTGCTCGACTGAAATACCGAACGGATTTGCATTGGCCAATGCACTGGCAAGCGCCGCCAGGAGTCCGACGACGACAAGCGCATTTCGAACAAGCCGAAATCGAATATCACCGGCGGCAACGAGCGTCGCCCAGGCAAAAAAAATGCTGGTGCTGAGAAGATGTGCCATATCGCAATCGACCGACCATGTCGACGTAAGGGCGAGCGGGCCGCGAAAACGGACCGCTCACCACCCATCGAACTACCGAGGATCAGCCGGTCGGCAACGTATTGGCAATCGTGGTGAACAGCGCCGAGATCTTGGTACCGATAGTGGTGACGCTACCGATGATCAAGGCCGCAATCAGACCCGCAATCAGACCATACTCGATCGCGGTAACCCCGTCTTCTTCCCGAAGGAAGCGAATCATCATTGCTTTCATTTTATTCCTCGTGCCTGTATTTACGTTCTTTGGCCTTTTATACGTATACGTCCCCGCATATCTGGCCCTTGCCCCGCGCTGTTCGCCACATCTGCTGTAACGACAACCGGGTGCGCTTTCTTTATAGATTGCCCCGAGGGGCATGGCTCAACATTTGATGCAAGTTAACATTCGCGATAGTGACCCTCCTCGAACGTTGTGTACCGAACCGTACATTTCCTTACATCTGCTCCGGATTCTATCTCCGATCCTATTTAACTTCCAACCTCTTTTAACGGCTTGGATAGAAAAAAATGACCAGGAGCACAACGTATTTGTACGGCGTTTCGGTACGACTTACACATAGGATTTACGATAGGTTAGATGTGCACACCTAATCCACCAGTAAAACAATTGCCTCGTCCACCAAGCCTGCGCGGCCCCCACGTTACGCCGCACGCGTAACGCCAATGTTGTGACGTTACGTTACGAAACGCGCGAAACCGTTCTCATTCGTCTGTCCTTAAACAGATTCAACAATCTTTCAATTTCCATAACCTCCTTTTCCGACAAGGAATTGCCCCGTTTAAAACCTGTTGTCGAACCGTCGGGCATCGAAATGGCACGACAGTTGCAGAGTAGTCCGCGCACCACTCAACACAACGAAGTTCACAACACATTTTTAATGCGAGGACGAAATGGACATTAAGGTTATCCCTCATGGCGTGTTCCGGACGACTCTGATCGCGGCCACCGTTTCAGCCATGCTTTCCCTCTCCGCGTGCGGCGGTTCCGGCTCCATCAGCCAGGGTCTCGGCGGCGGCTCGAGCTCGGGCGGCGGCGATACGATCTCCACCTCCGGCACGAGCGGTACTTCGGGCACGAGCGGCACCAGCGGTACCTCGGGCACCAGCGGTACGTCCGGTACGAGCGGCACCTCCGGCACCAGCGGCACCTCGGGCACGAGCGGCACCTCCGGCACCAGCGGTACGTCGGGCACGAGCGGGACCTCGGGGATGTCGTCGAACCCAGTGGGAACTGTCCTCGCAAGCAGCAGCAACATCCTCACGAGTGCCGGCGGGACCGTCTCGGGCCTCGGCTCCGTCATCGCCAACCAGTCGCTGCCAGGCGTCAACCCGGCCACCACGCAAGCCGCGGGCGGCATCGTGCAGAGCGTTGGCGGCGCCGTGACCGCACTCGGCAACGGCCTTGGCAACGGTCTCGGCCAGCTTGGCGCGACGAAGGATCCGCTCGGCACCACGCTCGCCAGCACGGGCGGCGTGGTCAACCAGCTCGGCGGCGCGG
The DNA here is from genome assembly GCF_017104595.1 of Burkholderia sp. Tr-20390. Lineage (NCBI taxonomy): Bacteria > Pseudomonadati > Pseudomonadota > Betaproteobacteria > Burkholderiales > Burkholderiaceae > Burkholderia > Burkholderia sp. Tr-20390. The sequence goes on from NZ_JAAGPC010000272.1 coordinate 7,798, forward strand.
TCACGCAGACGGGCAACCTGGTCTCGAGCCTCGGCAGCGGTCCGCTGACGCCGCTCGCACCGGTCACGGGCGCCGTCGGCGGCCTCGTGTCGACGCTCGGCGGCGCCGTATCGAACGGCGGCACCACCCTCACCAACGCACTGTCGACCGGCCCGATCCAGCAAGTCACGCAGACGGTCAGCTCGGCCATCACGCCGATCACGACGATGGTCGGCCAGACGACCCAGACGATCGGCACCGCGACCGGCCTCGGCGCGCCCGTCAACACGCTGCTCGGCACGGTCGGCAACGGCCTGAACCAGGCCGGCGCCCTGCTCGCGTCGGCGGGCGGCAACCCTGTCACGACCGGCCTTGGCAACACGGTCTCGTCGACGGGCAACACCGTGAAGGCCGTCGGCGGCCTGCTCACGGGCGGCAGCGGCGGCGTGACCAACCCGCTCGCCCCGCTCACGGGTCTCCTCACGACGGTCACGGGTACGCTCGGCGGCGCAACGGGTGGCGCCAGCAGCCCGCTCGCCCCGGTTACCGGCCTCGTCTCCACGGTCACGGGTGCGCTCGGCGGCGCAGCAGGCGGCGGCAGCGGCCCGCTCGCTCCGGTCACCGGCCTTGTCTCCACGGTCACGGGCGCACTCGGCGGCGCAGCAGGCGGCAG
>NZ_JAAGPC010000273.1:0-8577 GCF_017104595.1 Burkholderia sp. Tr-20390
TCTCGCTGCTGTTGCTGTTCGTTGCGCTGGAGCAGATGTTCGGCTGGCCGAAGGGGCGCGGGATGGTGACGATCTGGATCGGTCACGTGATGCTGTGCGTGTCGTACGTGGCGATCATCGTGCAGTCACGCGTGAAGGAGATGAACAAGTCGCTGGAAGAAGCGGCGCTCGATTTGGGCGCGACGCCGCTGAAGGTGTTCTTCGTGGTGACGCTGCCGCTGATCTCGCAGGCGCTGCTGTCGGGTTGGCTGCTGTCGTTCACGCTGTCGATCGACGATCTGGTGCTGTCGGCGTTCCTGTCTGGCCCAGGCTCGACGACGCTGCCGCTGGTGGTGTTCTCGCGCGTGCGGCTGGGGCTGAACCCAGAGATGAACGCGCTGGCGACGCTGTTCATCACGGCGGTGACGATCGGCGTGATCGTCGTGAACCGGATGATGATCGCGCGTGAGCGGCGCCGCATCGCCGACATGAAGGCGGCGTTCGCGGTGGCGTGACGCCTCGCTTCCGGCTTCAAAGATAACAAGCACTGCAGACAAGCAACACGCGCTGCCCCAGGGGGGGCGCGCGATTCGATTCCGATTTGACAGGCGCACGACAAGGAGAATCCGCAATGAAGAAGAAACTGATCTGCCTGCTGGTGGCCGGCGCGTTACCGGGCATCGCGCTGGCCGACTCGACATCCGCCGAGATCAAGGCGCTGCAGGCGCAGGTCGCGGCGCTGCAGAAACAGATGAAGGCGATGCAGGCGCAACTGTCGGCGAAGGGCGGCCCCGCGACCGCGCAGGCCGGCACGAAGGCAGGGGCTGGCGCCGCGCCGGCCGCCGTGGCCATCGACCCGGGCTCGCCGGACTACGGCAAGGCGCAGGCCACGCTGACCAATGACGAGGTCGGCGAAATGAAGCAGCAGATCGCGAACCAGCAGCTGAAGGTCGACTCGCTGACGGACGCGGCCAACACGGGCCCGCTGGCCGGCCTGTCGGTGACGGGCTACATCGACCCGACCTACATGTACAACCGCGCGGCCGGCACGTCGTCGTTCCTGTTCGCGAACCACGAGAACGCGTACAACTACTTCAACAGCACGTTCGGCGATCTCTACCTCGACATCAAGAAGACGTTCGGCGTCGGCCCGATGGCGCCGTCGGCGGAAATCACGCTGATGCCGAACCGCGGCAACGGCATCACGCTGCTGCAGAACTCGCGCGGCTCGATCACCGACAACCTGCTGAACACCGCGGTCATCAACGTGCCGATCACCGCCGAAACGACGCTGGTCGCCGGCCTGATCCCGAGCTTCGGCGGCTACGAGGTGCAGCAGTCGAACCAGATGCTCACGCTCACGCACAACCTGCTGTACGATTTCTCGGATCCGGGCAGCTACGTCGGGATCGGCGCGAACTACACCAAGGGCAACTGGGCGTGGAAGTTCTTCCTCGGCAACGAGCAGTACCGCACGTATGGTTCGGTCACGCAGAAAGGCGTGAATGCGCTCGGCGACCCGATCACCACCAGCAACAAGGTGCCGACCTTCACCGCACGCGCGGACTACACGTGGTCGAGTGCGCTCGACATCGGCGGTTCATTCAATATCGGCCGCCAGACGCTCGCGAGTGCGATCGACCCAACCACTGGCGCGGTCAACTACGGCCCGGGTGGTGCAGCACCGAGCGCGTACGGCTCGTTCTTCTTCGGTGAACTCGACGCGACCTACACGCTCGCCGACATTCAGTACAACGCGGAAGTCGACTACGGCCGTCAGCAGCATGCGGCATTCAACGGCGGGCTCGCGCAGTGGTACGGCCTGTCGCTGCTCGCGCACCGCAAGTTCAACGCGCCGGTGGTCGGCCGCATGGGCGTGACGCTGCGCTACGACCTGCTCGCCAACTCGAAGAACGGCGGCGGCGGCGGCGGCATCGCGCTGAACGGCAACGGGATGGACCCGAGCAACGGCTTCGGCGTCGACGCGGACTGCCTCGCGCAGTCGAAGGCCGGCGGCGGCCTGGGCTTCGAGTGCAAGGGGGCCGTGCGCCAGGATGTCGCGCTCGACCTGCTGTTCTATCCGACCCAGCAGATCACCGTGAAGGTCGAATACCGCCACGACTGGGCGAACAACAAGGTGTTCCTGCGCAACGACGGATCGTATGGCAAGTCCAACGACCTGCTCGCGACGCAGTTCATCTATTCGTTCTGACGCAGCCCGCGCGGGACGCCGTGCCGCACGCACGGCGTCCCGCGCCGTTTTTACCGGCCGGACGACGGTGCGCGATGCACCGCCGCCGGCTGCAACGAGGGAGCCGGATTCATGACGCAGTCTTTCACCCGCCGCGCCGATGCGCTCGCGCGCGACTCGTACTACGAAGCGACGGCCGTGCGCCCCGCCGTGGACGACCCGGCGCTCGACGGGACGATCGACGTCGACGTCTGCGTGATCGGCGCCGGCTTTGCAGGCCTGTCGACGGCGCTCGACTGCCGCGCACGCGGGCTGTCCGTCGCGGTGATCGACGCGCACCGGCCCGGCTGGGGCGCGTCGGGCCGCAACGGCGGCCAGGCGATCACCGGCTTCGCGAAGGACGAGGAGATCGAGCGGCAGCTCGGCGCCGACGGCGCGCGCGCCGCGTGGTCGCTGTCGCTCGATGGCGTCGCGCTGATCGCCGAGCGGATCGCGCGCTACGGAATCGACTGCGACTTCACGCGCGGCTACCTGACGGTCGCGACGAAACCGCGCCGCATCGACGACCTGCGCGCGTGGATGGACGCCGCAACGCAGCGCTGGGGCCATCCGTCGCTGTCATGGCTCGACACCGGCGAGATCCGCGCGCGCATCGCATCGACACGCTATCTCGCGGGCGTCTACGATCCGCTGTCGGGCCACCTGCATCCGCTCAAGTACTGCCTCGGCCTGGCCGATGCCGCGCGCCGCGAAGGCGTCGCGCTGTACGCGCATACGCCCGCGCTCGACATCGTGCGCGGCGAGCGGCCCATCGTGCGCACGCCGACGGGCGACGTGCGCTGCCGCTTCGTCGTGTCGTGCTGCAACGCGGGCCCCGGCGGCGTGCTGCCGGCCGCGACGGCCGCCCGCATCGCGCCGATCGCGTCGACCATCATCGCGACCGAGCCGCTCGGCCATGCGCGCGCCGACGCGCTGATCGCGCAGCGCGAAGCCGTGTGCGACAACAACTTCTTTCTCGACTATTTCCGGCTGTCGGCCGACCACCGGATGCTGTTCGGCGGCCGCGCGAATTCGGCCGGCGCGTCGCCCGCCACGCTCGCCGAAACGATCCGGCGCCGCATGGTCGGCGTGTTCCCGCAACTCGGCGACGTGCGCGTCGACCATGCGTGGGGCGGCTTCGTCGACGTCACGCGCAACCGCGCGCCGGATTTCGGCGCGCTCGATCCGAACTTCTTCTACGTCCAGGGCTTCAGCGGCCACGGCGTCGCGCTCACCGGCATTGCCGGACGCGCGGTCGCCGGCGCGATCGCGGGCGACACGCGCGCGTTCGACCTGTTCGCGCGCATGCGTCACCGGCGCTTCCCCGGCGGCGACGCATGGCGGCAACCCGCGCTCGAACTCGGGATGCTGTACCACCGCGTGCGCGAGCTATTCTGAGCCAAACTCCTCCGTCATCCTGACCATGCAGACATTCGCCAACCAGCCGCACGTCGCGTCCTACTACGCGGCGACCGCCAACGATACGACCCGCCACGCGCCGCTCGCCGGCACGATCGATGCCGACGTGTGCGTGATCGGCGCGGGCCTCACGGGCCTGTCCGCCGCGCTCAATCTCGCCGAGCGCGGCCATTCGGTCGCCGTGCTCGAAGCGTCGCGGGTCGGATGGGCCGCGAGCGGCCGCAACGGCGGCCAGCTGATCGGCGGGTTCGCGTGCGACATCGACACGTTCGGGCAGTTCATGCCGGAAGCCGACGTGAAGCGCATCTGGGACATGGGGCTCGAAACGCTGTCGCTCGTGAAGTCGCGCATCGCACAGCACGACATCGACTGCGCGCTGGTGCCCGGCTACCTGACCGCCGCGAACACCGAGCGCGACGCCGACGGCCTGAAACGCTGGCGCGACGAAGCCGCGAAGCGCTTCGGCTACGACCGCTTCCACTTCGTCGAAGCCGACGAACTCGGCGACTACGTGCAGTCCGAGCGCTATTGCGGCGGCCTGTACGACCCGGACAGCGGCCACCTGCATCCGCTCAACTACACGCTCGGCCTCGCCCGCGCGGCGACCGGCGCGGGCGTGCGCATCCACGAGGACAGCTGCGTGACGCGCGTGCGCGACGTCGCGGGCGGCCATGTCGTCGAGACGAGCGGCGGCAACGTGCGCGCGCGCTTCGTCGTGCTCGCGTGCAATACCTTCGTCGGCACGCTCGCGCCCGCGCTGTCGAGGAAGATCATGCCGGTCGGCACCTACGTGATCGCGACCGAGCCGCTCGGCGACGCGCGCGCCGCCGCGCTGATGCCCGCGCGCGCGGCGATCTGCGACAGCCGCTTCGTGCTCGACTATTTCCGGCCGGCGCCCGACACGCGGCTCGTGTGGGGCGGCAAGGTCAGCTATTCGACGCGGGAGCCGCGCGATCTCGCGGCGGCGATGCGCGCGGACATGCTGAAGACGTTCCCGCAGTTGGCGGACGTGAAGGTCGATTACGCATGGGGCGGTTTCGTCGACATCACGATGAACCGCGCGCCGCACTTCGGCCGCATCGCGCCGACGATGTATTTCGCGCAGGGGTTCTCGGGGCACGGCGTGAACACGACCGCGCTCGCGGGCAAGCTGATCGCCGAGGCGATCAACGGACAGGCGAGCCGCTTCGACCTGTTCGACAAGATCCGCCATCGCGACTTCCCCGGCGGCGAGGCGCTGCGCACGCCGGCGCTGGTGCTCGCGATGAGCTGGTACCGGCTGCTCGACGCGTTCGGCGTGCATTGACCGGGTCACATCAACGAGAAACGGCCGCGTCGAAGCGCAGCCGTTCCGTTGTCGCCGTGCGCCGACGCGCCCCCGCTAATCCGCCACCTTCTGCCGCATCGTCACGAACTCCTCGGCCGCGGTCGGGTGAATGCCGATCGTGTCGTCGAACTGCGCCTTGGTCGCACCCGCGCGAATCGCGATCGCGATGCCCTGGATGATCTCGCCCGCATCGCGGCCGACCATGTGCGCGCCGACCACGCGCTGGCTGTCGCGCGCGACGACCAGCTTCATCAGCGTGCGCTCGTCGCGGCCCGACAGCGTGTGACGCAACGCCTTGAACGACGTGCGGTAGATATCGACGTCGCCGTCGTACAGGTCGCGCGCGGTCGACTCGGTGAGCCCGACCGTCGCGACCTCGGGCTGGCTGAACACCGCCGACGGCACCCATTCGTGATCGGCCGCGACGCGCGACCCGCCGAACAGCGTGCGGGCGAGCAACCCGCCGTCGCGCGTCGCGACCGGCGTGAGCTGCGGCCGCGACGTGACGTCGCCGATCGCGTGGATCGACGGCACCGACGTCGCCGAATACGCATCGACGGCAATCGCGCCACGCGCGTCGAGCATCACGCCCGCCTGCTCGAGCCCGAGGCCGTCGACGTTCGGCACGCGGCCGGTCGCATACAGCACCTGGTCGTACGGCCCGTGCCGCGCAGCGCCGACGCGCACGCTCAGCGTGCCGTCGTCCGCGCGCTCGATCGACTCGATCACCGAGCGTGCATGGATCGTGACGCCCTGTTTCGTCATCTCGTCGGTCAGGAACTGGCGCACGTCGTCGTCGAAGCCGCGCAGGATCTTCTCGCCGCGATAGAACAGGTCGACGTGGCTGCCGAAGCCGTTGAAGATGCCCGCGAACTCGACCGCGATATAGCCGCCGCCGACCACCGCGATGCGCTTGGGGCACGCGGCAAGCGACAGCGCCTCGCGCGACGTGATCGCATGCTCGATGCCGGGCCGCGCCGGCATCGACGGGCGCGAGCCGGTCGCGATCGCGATGTGGCGCGCACGGATCGTGCGTTCGCCGATCGCGACCGTGTGCGCATCGACGAGCGTCGCGCGCCCCGCATGCATCTCGACGCCCGATTGCCGCAGCAGGTTGATGTAGATGTCGCTGAGCCGGTTGATCTCGCGATCCTTCGCGGCGATCAGCGCGGGCCAGTCGAGCGTGCCGGCGCCGAAGGTCCAGCCGAAGCCCTTCGCATCCTCGACTTCATGCGGGTAGTGCGATGCGTAGACGAGCAGCTTCTTCGGAATGCAGCCGCGCAGCACGCAGGTGCCGCCGATCTGCTCTTCTTCCGCTATGCCGACGCGCGCGCCGTATGACGCGGACATGCGTGCGAGCCGCACCCCGCCCGAGCCGGCGCCGATGACGAACAGGTCGTAGTCGAAATCCATCGCATTCCCTCATCGCAGTTCGGATGACGGCACGATAGCAAGATTCCGGCAATCTTGCGGGGCACGGTGCAGCCCGGCGCGCGCCCAATAAAAAACGGCGAGAGACGTTGCCTCTCGCCGGTCAAACCAGCTGCCGGGTGTGTCATGCGTCACCGATCGACCGCATGCCCGACCTGCCGGCCGCGCGGCACCGGTCCGCCCGGGCGCGCGAAGGGCGCGCCCACGGCCGGACCAGCCGCCATGCTCATGCCTGCGACGTGTCGCTGCCGTCCGTCGCCTGCGTGTCGTCTGCCTGCTGCGGCTGCTCTTCCTTCTTCTCGAGCATGCCTTCGATCGCTTCCGCACCCTTGAAGCCGGCGACGGCGGCGGCCGCCTTGGTCAGCAGGCCCGCATCCGGATCCAGCTTTTCCGCGCCTTCGACAGCAGCGACTGCGCCAGCGATTTCACCCACGGTGTTCAGGATACCCATCGTCATCCCCTTTCAAGAAAATCGTGAGCGCATCGTCCCACGAAAAAAACCGGCGGACCGCGATTGTCATCACCGGATACACAAGTTACGCACCAGGCCGGCCGCACTCGCCGAGCGCAACCGGAACGACGCACGCGCGCGCCAGGCGGCACGCTACGGGCGATGCACGCAGCGTAGCGGAAAGGCTTCGCGCGCACTGTAAAAGTATGTTCTGGATTGCCGACGAAACCCTTACGGCGCGGGGGTCTCGTGATGGAGCATTCGCCGAATAGTCGTGTGCGCGTATGAAGGTCGCGTGGCGAAAAAAAAGAGGCGCCTCGCGGCGCCCCTTCGATGCAGGCCGGACGACTGCCGGCCGATGCGTTCCGACGTTCGTCAGAAGATATTGCGCAGGCCGATCGCGATGCCGGTCTGGTTGCTGCGACCCGGCAGCTCGACGTTCGCCGCGCCGTTCGTCTTGTTGAAGTCGACGGTGCCGTAGACTTCCGTGCGCTTGCTGAGCGCGTACTCGGCGATGCCGACGATCGCGTAGCGGTTGCCGCTCGCGAGCGTGCCGTTGGTGGTCATCGCGTTGCGCATGTGGTCGTAGTAGAACGCGCCCGTCAGCGTCAGCGGCGCGCTGACCTGCCAGCTCACGCCCGCGAACGGACCGTCGTCGATCCGGCCGGTGCCCTTCGCGACCGGAATCGTCTGCTGTGCGAGCAGGCTGTCGACGAAGCCCGTGTCGTCCTTCGAGCGCAGGTAGCCCGCGTAGATCTTCGCCTTGCTGAACGCATACACGACGTTCGCGTGGTAGATCGTCTGCTTGCGCGCCGAGTTGTCGCTGTTCTGCTGCGCGCCGGCCGCGATGCTGAGCGGGCCCATCACGTACGACAGCGACACGCCCCACGCATTGCCCTTGCCGAGCGAACCCGGGATCTGGCCCGAGAAGCCGCCCGCGCCGGTCGATTCGTAGTTGGTGCCGGTCGAGTACATCGCCTTCGCGGTCAGCCCGTCGAACTTGCCCGTGTACTTGATCTGGTTGTCCGCATACAGGCCGCCGCCGAGTGCGACCGGCAGCCATGCGTTTTCGAGGTAGTTGCCGACCGTCAGCGGATCGTAGGTATCCGACAGCAGGTCGAACAGCGGCGTCTTCTGGCGGCCGAGGGTCACCGTGCCGTACGGGCTCTGCAGGCCGACGTACGCGGCGCGGTTGAACAGGCGGCCGCTGTCGGCGAAGGCGCCGTTCTGCAGGTTCACGCCGCTCTCGAGGTTGAACACGGCCTTCAGGCCGCCGCCGAGGTCTTCCGTGCCGTAGATGCCGAAGCGGCTGTTCGTGATCGCGCCGTTGGTCATCGACAGCAGGCCGTCGTTCTTGGCGTTGGCGTTGGTCAGGTAACGGATGCTGGCGTCGGCGACGCCCCAGAGCGTGACCGAGCTTTGCGCGGCCGCGTACTGGCTGGCAAATGCGAGCGCGGCGCCCCCTGCGATGGCTGCGAGTCGGGTGGTCTGCTTCATGAGCTTTCCTTTTTTTAGGTGTCTCCATTCATGGCCGGCCGCGTGCGCAGCCGGGTGGCGATCGCTCACGTTCTTGGCGCGCGCGATGTGGGCTGAATCATATGACGACTGCCATCGCTGAAAGAAATTGAAATGCGCGGTAACGGCGGAACTGTCGCCCGCGCACAACGCTGCGCGCGGCAACGCACATCGGGCGGGCATCGGGCGCCGCACGGCAGCGGCCGCGAGCGCGGCTGACGGTGC
>NZ_JAAGPC010000274.1:0-8550 GCF_017104595.1 Burkholderia sp. Tr-20390
TGCCCGCCTGCTGTTCCTGCGGCCGGCGCGGCGGCTGGCCCTGCTGCTGGCGTGCATCGGCCGCACCATCCGGGTGCCGGGCTGACGGCGCTTTGGCCCGCGTCGGCGCGGGACTTTTAGGTACATTCGACATGGGGGCGCATTATAATCCCGCCCATGAATTCCCAAACCGACCTCCCTCCCGCCCAGACCGGCGCCACGACACCGCCGGCTGCCGACGACTCGACCGCCAGCCACGCGCAGTTCGTCGACTGGATGCGCTCCGTCGCGCCCTATATCCACAAGTTCCGCAACAGCACGTTCGTCGTGGGGTTCGGCGGCGAGGTGGTGCAGCAGGGGCTGCTGAATGCGCTCGTGTCCGACATCGCGCTGCTGCAGGCGATGGGTATCCAGATCGTGCTGGTGCACGGCTCGCGCCCGCAGGTCGAGGAGCAGCTGAGCCTGCACGGTGTCGAATCCGAGTTTTCGCACGGGCTGCGCATCACCGATGCGCGCGCGCTCGAATCCGCGAAGGAAGCGGCCGGTGAAGTGCGTCTCGACATCGAGGCCGCGATCAGCCAGGGTCTGCCGAACTCGCCGATGGCGCACGCGCACATCAGCGTCGTGTCGGGCAACTTCGTGACCGCACGGCCGGTGGGGATTCTCGACGGGGTCGATTTCGCGCATACGGGCATCGTGCGCAAGATCGACGCCGAATCGATCCGTCATTCGCTCGCGAGCCGCAAGCTCGTGCTGCTGTCGCCGCTCGGCTTCTCGCCGACCGGCGAAGCGTTCAACCTGTCGATGGAAGATGTCGCGTCGGCCGCCGCGATCGCGCTGCGCGCCGACAAGATCATCTTCCTGACCGAAGCGCCCGGCATCGTCGACGACGAAGGCGAGCTGGTGCGTGAAATGTCGCTCGACGCGGCGGCCGAGCTGCTCGATTCCGGCAACGTCCAGGGCGACGACGCGTTCTTCCTGAAGCATTCGATCCGCGCGTGCCGCGGCGGCGTGACCCGGGCGCACCTGATCCCGCAATCGCTCGACGGCAGCATGCTGCTCGAACTGTTCCTGCACGACGGCGTCGGCACGATGATCTCGTACGAGAACCTCGAGAGCCTGCGTGAAGCGACGCCGGACGACGTCGGCGGCATCCTGTCGCTGATCGAGCCGCTCGAGTCGGACGGCACGCTGGTGCGGCGCGGCCGCCACCAGATCGAACGCGACATCGACCACTTCTCGGTGATCGAGCACGATGGCGTGCTGTTCGGCTGCGCGGCGCTGTATCCGTACCAGCAGGAGAAGATCGGCGAGATGGCGTGCCTGACGGTCGCGCCGGAAGCGCAGGGCTCGGGCGACGGCGAACGCCTGCTCAAGCGCATCGAGCAGCGTGCCCGCGCGCGCGGCCTCACGCACATCTTCGTGCTCACGACGCGCACCGAGCACTGGTTCCTCAAGCGCGGCTTCGTCAAGGTCAGCGTCGACGACCTGCCGGAAGACCGCCGCAAACTCTATAACTGGCAGCGCAAGTCGCTCGTGCTGATGAAACAGCTCTGAGCGCAGGCACGACTGCCCTCCCCCAGTCCGATTACAGGAGAAGTACACGATGGCTCGAATGATCCAATGCGCGAAGCTCGGCAAGGAAGCCGAAGGCCTCGATTTCCCGCCGCTGCCGGGCGAACTCGGCAAGCGCATTTACGAGAGCGTCTCGAAGGAAGCGTGGCAAGGCTGGCTGAAGCAGCAGACGATGCTGATCAATGAAAACCGCCTGAACATGGCCGACCCGCGCGCGCGCCAGTACCTGATGAAGCAGACCGAGAAGTACTTCTTCGGCGACGGCGCGGACCAGGCGTCCGGCTACGTGCCGCCGACGGAAGGCTGACCGGCATCATTCGCGACGGCCGGCCGCGCCGGTCACTTCGCGGGAAACGACAAACGGCACCGTGTCATCGCACGGTGCCGTTTGCTTTTGGCGCATCCGAACCGATGCGATGCGACACGGCCGGGGCATTCGATACCGCCGGGTCACACCGACCGATTCAAGCCACCGGCTTCAGCGTGCCGCGATCCTCCGGCGGCGGGACCGCACCCCCGGCCGAGGTGTCAACGGCGGCGCCTTCCGTACCCCATTCGGCCGCGTCGCTGCGTTCGGCCGTCGACAGTTCGTCCGCGCGATACCCGGTGCGATTCAGCAGCGCCAGCATGCACACGAGCGACACGAGCGCGTAAAGCCCCGATGCGACCGCGACGCCGACGATGCTGCCGGTCGAATTGAGGATCGCCTGCGCGAGCACCGGCGTGCCGCCGCCGACGACGAGCGCGCTCAACTGGTACGCGAGCGACAGGCCCGTGTAGCGGATGTTGGCCGGAAACACGCGCGCGAGCACGCCGCCGACCGCGCCATAGAACATCGCCGACGGAATCGTCGAGATGCACATGCCCGCGACGGCCACCCAGTACGAGCGCGTTGCGAGCGCATGGAACATCACGGGCATCAGCACGATTTCCGGAATCAGGATCCAGCACATCGCGCGGCGCATGTCGACCTTCGACACGAACCACGCGCCGACCGGCTGCATCAGGAACTGCACGACGAGCGAGATCGACAGGATGCCGAGGAACGTGCCCTGCGCGTAACCGAGCTCCTTGGTCGCCCACGACAGCGCGAACGTGCTGCGGAAGTACGTGACGTTGATCACCGGCAGCGTGCCGGCCGCGAGCAGCACGACGACCCAGTGATCGCGCACGACGTCGCGCAGCGGCAGCTTCACGGTGCGCTTGCGCGCGAGTACGCGCTGCATGTCGGCCGACTCCTCGAGCTTCAGCCGGATCACCATGCCGATGATCACGAGCACGGCCGACAGCAGGAACGGAATGCGCCAGCCCCACATCAGGAACGACGGGGTGGGCAGCGCGCTCAGCGCGAAGAACGCGGCCGTGGCCAGCAGGTTGCCGGTGGGCGAGCCCTGCTGCGCGAACGCCGCATACAGGATGCTGCGATGCTTCGGCGCGTTCTCGCTCGCGATCAGCACCGCGCCGCCCCACTCGCCGCCGACCGCGATGCCCTGCAGCACGCGCAGCACGACGAGGCCGGCCGGCGCCCAGACGCCGATCTGCGCATAGCCGGGCAACAGGCCGATGCCCGTCGTGGCCAGCCCCATCATCACCAGCGTGATCACGAGCGCGGTCTTGCGGCCGACGCGGTCGCCGAGATGCCCGAACACGATGCCGCCGAGCGGCCGCGCGGCGAAGCCGGCCCAGAACGTGACGAACGCGAGCAGCGTCGCGACGCCGGGATCCATCGTGCTCGAAAAGAACACCTTGCCGAACACGAGCGCAGCGGCCGTGCCGTAGATGTAGAAGTCGTACCACTCGATCGTGGTGCCGACGAACGCCGCGAAGGCGGCGCGGCCGGGCCGCAGTTGCGGCGCGGCAGTCGGGGATTGCTGGCGGCTCATCGATGTCTCCATGTTGGTGTGTCGGGGGCGCGACTGTCGCGCGCCTTTCCCGGGTGGCCGGCATCGCGCCGCCGGCCGGCGGCGTTGCTTGACGTTGCGTTGCTTGACGTTCCGTTTCGTCGGCCGGCCATGCTCACCGGCGCGCGCGTCGGTCGATCACGTCTGGTCGGGTGCGATCTTCAGCACGCCGGCGTCGAGCAGTTGCTGCTGGAGTGCGGGATCGACGCCAAGGCGCTCGAGCACCGCGCGCGTGTCGCCGCCCAGCGCGGGCGGCGGCGAACGATAGGTGGCCGGCGTGCGCGACAGCTTCACCGGCGACGCCGTGCCGCGATACGCACCGATCTCGACGAACAGGTTCCGGTGCAGCGCATGCGGATCGTGCGCGACGTCGGCCACCGTTCGCACCGGCCCGCACGGCACGCCGGCCGCCATCAGGTCGCGTGCGAGCGGCTCGCAGGCATGCTCGGCGAGCCGTGCTTCCAGTTCGGCCTTCAGTTCAGGCCGGTGCGCACAGCGGCTGCGGTTGTCGACGAAGCGCGGATCGCCGGCGAGCGCCGGCACGCCGAGATGCGCGACGAGCCGTGCGAACTGCCGGTCGTTGCCGACCGCGAGGAAGATCGGCACGGTCGCCGTACGGTAGCTGTCGTACGGCGCGATGTTCGGGTGCGCGTTGCCGCTGCGCGCCGGCACGCGCCCCGAGCCGAAGAAGTTCGGCAGGTGCGGATGCAGCAGCGACACGCCGCAGTCGTACAGCGCGATGTCGATCGACTGCCCTTGCCCGCTCTTCTCGCGCTCGGCAAGCGCCAGCAGGATGCCGGCCAGCGCGTTGAGGCCCGTGACCATGTCGACGATCGGCAGACCGATGCGTGTCGCATCGCCGTCGCGCTCGCCGTTGACGCTCATCAGCCCCGCCATCGCCTGGATCACCGCGTCGTAGCCGGGCAGCCCGCCGAGCGGGCCGTCTTCACCGAAGCCCGTCACCGCGCAGTGGATCAGGCGCGGGAAGCGCGGCTGCAGGTCGCGCGTGTAGTCCATCCCCCAGCGCGCGAGCGTGCCGGGCTTGAAGTTCTCGACGAGCACGTCGGCCTCTTCAAGCAGCCGCCACAGGATCGCGCGCCCCTCGTCGCGCGACAGGTCGAGCGCGAGCCCTTCCTTGTTGCGGTTCACGCCCATGAAATACCACGCGGTATCGCCGAGGAACGGCGGCCCCCAGCCGCGCGTCTCGTCGCCGTCCGGCGGCTCGATCTTGACCACCGTCGCCCCATGGTCGGCGAGCGCCTGTGTGCAGTACGGGCCGCCAAGCACGCGGCTCAGGTCGACGACCTTCAGGCCGTCCAGTGCGCCACGCGTCGTGCTCATCGTTCGACCTCCGGCAGCAGGTCGAGCGCGGTATCGAGCGCGATCGGCGTGCCGCCCAGCAGCGCTGCGTATGCGGGCGATTCGTCGTCGCGTGACGCCGGTGCGAGCGGATCGACCGGCAGCAGCTTGTGGCGCACGACCAGATGCGCGAGCGCGAGCCGCCGGAAATCCGGCGCGAGCCGCACGCCCTCGCACGCCATCAGCACGGCCGCACTCGCGTAGTACAGCGCGGACGCGGCCTGCCGCACGCGCGCGTCGTCACCTTCGTCAGCGACCCGCGCGAGCGCGTCGCAGGCACGCGCGAGGATGCGCCGCAGCGCCGCGCGGCTCGCGTCGGGCAGCGGCGCCGCACCGAGGCGGTCGCCGAGGAACGCACGCAGCGCATCGAGCGAGTGCTCGCGCTGCGCGGCCCGCGCGACGTCGAGCGCGACGATGTTGCTCGTACCTTCCCAGATCGAGCCGAGATGCGCATCGCGCACGATGCGCGCGTCGCTCCACTCCTCGATGTAGCCGGTGCCGCCGCGCACTTCCATCGCATCGCCCGTCACGCGCCGCGCATCGCGGCACGCGCGGAACTTGATCAGCGGCGTCAGGATCCGCACGCAGCGCGCGGCCTGCTCGTCGCCCGCATCGGCCTGCGGCAGCAGCAGCGCGATCTGCATGAACATCGCGCGCGCGGCCTCGGCCGGCAGCAGCATCTTCAGCAACTGGCGCTGCATCAGCGGCATCTCGATCAGCTTGCGGCCGAAGGCCTCGCGGTGCGCGGCGACGTGCAGCGCCTCGTTCAGCGCGCGCCGCATCAGCCCCGCCGCGCGCACGCCGTTCGACAGCCGCGACATGTTGATCATGTCGGCCATCTGGTGAAAGCCGCGGCCGATCTCGCCGATCAGGTACGCCTGTGCACCTTCGAGCGCGATCTCGCCGCTCGCCATCGAACGGCTGCCGAGCTTGTCCTTCAGGCGCACGATCCGGTAGCGGTTGCGCGTGCCGTCCGGCAGCGTCTTCGGCAGCAGGAACAGCGCGAGGCCCTTGATGCCGTCCGGCGCACCGTCGGGCCGCGCGAGCACCATCGCGAGATCGGCGTCCGGGTTCGAACAGAACCACTTGTCGCCGGTCAGGCGCCAGACGGTCTCGCCATGCGCGCCGGTCTCGCGCGTCGCCCGCGTCGCGATCCGGCCGACGTCGGAACCCGCCGCCTGCTCGGTCATGAACATCGCGCCCTGGTACAGCGTGTCGAAGTCGCGTGACGCAAGCATCGGCAGGTAACGCGCGACGAGCGCCGGATCGCCGAAACGGCGCAGCGTGCGCGTCAGCGAATCGGTCATGCTGACCGGGCAGCACAGCCCGAATTCCGCCTGCACGAACAGGAACGTCAGCGCGTACTTGACGAGCGGCGGCACCGAGTCGGATCCGTGGCTCAGCGACGCGAGCCCGAGCTCGGAATACGCGACGCGTTCGAGCGCGACATACGCGGGATCCTTGTCGATCCGCTGCACGGCCTCGCCGCGCCGGTTGCGATGCTCGAGCACGGGCGGGTGCTTGTCTGCACGCGACGCCCATTCGTCGAGTTCGCCCGACACGCGTGCGCCGAGCGCGCGCAATTGCGGCTCGAGCTCGGCATAGCGGGCATCGCCGAGATGCAGCTTCAGCAACGCGCCGAGATCGGGATCGACGGTGAAGAAATTGATGCCCCGGCTGTCGGGGATATTGGATGCGCCGGCGTCCGGCGTGCGAGCGGTGTCGTTCATGCGTGCGTCTCCTGGGTTGCCCGCACGTCGGCTGGGCGCGGCGCCGCGGCGCCCGGCCAGTCCCGTGCAAAGCCTTCCGCAGAGCGTAGGCGCGCGATCGATAAGCGTCCAATACAGGATTTATCCGGTACGATAGATATCGCTTATCGATGCCGACGCCGCGAGGAGACACGATGGAACTGAGGCAGTTGCGCTACTTCGTGGCGGTCGCCGAGGAGCTGCATTTCGGGCGCGCGGCGAAGCGCCTGTTCATCTCGCAGCCGGCACTGAGCTTCGACATCCGCAAGTTCGAGGACGCGCTCGGCGTGCAGCTATTCTCGCGCACCAACAAGACCGTCGCGCTGACCAACGCGGGCGAGGTGCTGCTCGGCGAAGCGCGCCGGCTGCTGCTGCAGGCGGCCGAGGCCGAACGCCTGACGGTGCGCTCCGCGTCGGGGCTCGCGGGCCGGCTGCGGATCGGCTTCGTTCATTCGATGCTGTATCGCGGGCTGCCGGATGCCGTGCGACGCTTCGAGGCCGACTATCCGGGCGTCGAAGTCGTGCTGAGCGAAATGAACACGCAGGCGCAGGTGCAGGCGATCCAGCGCGGCCAGATCGATCTCGGCTACGCGCACTGGGGCCACTTCCCGCCCGAGGTCGAATCGACGCTCGTCTATGCGGAACCGTTCGTGTGCTGCCTGCCGGCCGCGCATCCGCTCGCGCGGCGCAGGCAGGTCGCGCTCGCCGCACTGGCCGCGGAGCCGTTCATCCTGTTCCCGCGCGAAGCGGCGCCGCACTACCACGACCTGATCATCGCGCAGTGCGTGAATGCCGGCTTCAGCCCGCTGATCCGCCACGAGGCACGGCTGTGGCAGACGATCCTGTCGATGATCGAGTTCGGGATGGGCATCGCGCTCGTGCCGCGCGTGCTGCAGCAGGTAAAGAGCGAGCGGCTCGCGTTCCGGCCGCTGAAGGATGCGTCGCTCGAATCGCGCACGCTCGCGCTGAAGCGTAGCGGCACCACCGAGCCGGTTGCGCTGCGCTTCGCGGATTACGTGCGCGCGTCGATCGACGCGCTGCCCGCGCTCGCAGGCTGAGCGAACGGCCGGCTGGCAGGTATGTGCGGGTATCTGAAAAATATTTGCAGAAAGTGCTTTACAGACCCTCAAAGCCCTGACATAATTTCAGCTTCTTTGGGCGGTTAGCTCAGCGGTAGAGCACTGCCTTCACACGGCAGGGGTCACTGGTTCGATCCCAGTACCGCCCACCAAAGAATTCAAGGCCCTGCGTCTCACGACGCAGGGCCTTTTCGTTTTGGTGGCGCGCTTGCTCCTCGGCGCAGCACGCGATGCTGCGCCGACTTACTTACTCCGCGCGCGCCACCCGCTCCGCCGTCGCATCGAACGCGCGCTTCGCCTTGTCGACGATCTCGTCGACCTCCGCCTCGCGAATCACGAGCGGCGGCGACAGCAGCATGCGGTCACCGGTCGCGCGCATGATCAGGTTGCCGTTGAAGCAGAAGTCGCGGCAGATCGTGCCGATATCGACGTTCGCACCGAACCGCTCGCGCCGCTCCCGGTCGCGCGCAAGCTGAACACCCGCGACCAGCCCCGCTCCCGCAATCTCCCCGACGATCGGATGGTCGCCCAGCGCATCGCGCAGCCGGCGCTGGAAATACGGCCCGATATCGTTCTTCACGCGCTCGACGATCCCTTCGTCACGCAGCAGCTTCAGGTTCGCGACCGCGACGGCCGCCGCGACCGGGTGGCCCGAGTACGTGAGGCCGTGGTTGAATTCGCCGTTGTCGATGATCGGCCGCGCCACGCGTTCGTGAATGCCGACCGCCCCCATCGGCACATAGCCCGACGTGAGGCCCTTCGCCATCGTGATGAGATCGGGTTCGAAACCGAAGTGTTGGTGTGCGAACCATTCGCCGGTGCGGCCGAAGCCGCCGATCACTTCGTCGGCCACCAGCAGGATGTCGTACTTGCGGCAGATCCGCTGGATTTCCGGCCAGTACGTCGACG
>NZ_JAAGPC010000275.1:0-8064 GCF_017104595.1 Burkholderia sp. Tr-20390
AGCCGAGCACGGCGGCGCCCAGCGCGGCCGTGCCCGTCAGGCGGCGCGGCGCGATCGGCCGCATGCGCCGGCCATGCGCATAGCGCTGGCGGCGGCGCCCGTAGCGTTCGAGCACGATCATGCCGACGACGATCGCGAGCATCGCGAGTGCGATCTGCGCGGCGCCGGCGAGGTCGGAGCGCGTGATCCACGTCGTGTAGACGGACACGGTCAGCGTTTGCACGCCGAGGAATTCCGACGCGCCGATATCGTTCAGCGTTTCGAGCAGCGCGAGGCTCACGCCCACCGCGATCGCGGGGCGCGCGAGCGGCACGACGACGCGCCAGAACGTCGCGATGCGTCCCGCGCCGAGCGTGCGAGCGGCTTCGAGCAGGCTCGCGGACTGCGTGACGAACATCGCGCGCGTGCTCAGGTAAACATACGGATACAGCACGAAGCCGAGCACGAAGATCGCGCCGGGCAGCGAGCGCAGGTCGGGCAGGCGGAACTGGCGCGGGCTGTCGAAGCCGAGCAGCCAGCGGATCGCGCCCTGCACCGGGCCGATCGGGTGCAGCAGGTCGAGATACGCAAACGCGACGATGTAGGTGGGAACCGCGAGCGGCAGCAGCAGCGCCCACGTCAGCATCCGGCGGCCGGGAAAGTCGTATGCGGTGACGAGCCACGCGCAGCCGGTGCCGACGATCGACACTATCGCGCCGACGCCCGCGAGCAGCAGCAGCGTATTGACGAGTGCCTGCGGCAGCACGAATTCGGCGAGATGGCGCCAGTGCGCGAGATCGGCGTCGAACGCGGCGGCCACGAGTACCGCAAGCGGCGCCGCGACCGCCGCGGCGATCGCCAGCGCCGCGAGCAGCCACAGGCTGCCCGCGCGCGGCAGCACGCTCGGCCGGCGCGTGCCGCCGGTGGTTGCGTCAGTTGTCAAAACCGACCTTGTCGACCAACTGGCTCGCCTGCTTGCGATGCTTCGCGATGTCCGCCAACGGCAGCGGGTCGATCTTCAGCGTGCCGAAGCTGGCGATCACCGGGTCGAGCTTCACGTTCGCGCGCACCGGGTATTCGTAGTTCGCCTGCGCATACAGCGCCTGCGCTTCCGGCGACACGAGGTACTCGAGCAGTTTGACCGCGTTGGCCTTGTGCGGCGCATGCTTCGCGACCGTCGCGCCGCTGATGTTCACGTGCGTGCCGCCGCTCTTCGCGTTCGCGAACGTCGGCCGCACGACCTTGATCGCGTCGCCCCACTTGCGCGCGTCGCTGCCGGGCTCCGCATTCTTCATGTGGCCGACGTAGTAAGCGTTCGCGAGGCCGACGTCGCAGATGCCGCCGAGGATGTCGCGCGCGACGTCGCGGTCGCCGCCCGTCGCCTTGCGCGCGAGGTTCGCCTTCACGCCGCGCAACCACTTCTCGGTCGCCGCTTCGCCGTCGTGCGCGATCATCGCCGCGACGAGCGCCGTGTTGTACGGGTGCTGGCCCGAGCGGATGCAGACCTTGCCCTTCCATTTCGGATCGGCGAGATCCTCGTAGCGGAATGCGTCGACCTTCAGGTCCTTCTCGACGTACAGCACGCGGTCGCGCAGCGACAGCGCGTACCAGTCGCCGTTCGCGCCGCGCAGGTTCGCGGGAATTGCGTCGTCGAGCGCCTTCGAGCGCACCGGCTGCGTGAGCCCGCCGTCGACGAGGTCGAGCAGGTTGCCGACGTCGACCGTCATCAGCACGTCGGCCGGCGACTGCGCGCCTTCCGCCTTCACGCGCTCGAGCAGGCCGTCCTTCACGAACACCGTGTTGACCTTGACGCCGCTCTGCTTCGTGAAGGCGTCGATGAGCGGCTGGATCAGCTTCGGTTCGCGGGTGGTGTACAGGCTCACTTCCTCGGCCGCGTGGGCCAGCGGCGCGAATGCGGCGGCGGCAAGGGCGAGGGCGCCGGCAAGCGGCAGCAGGCGGGTGCGCGGATTCGACATGAAGACTCCGGAAGGGGCAGGTGGACGATGGGAGCGTTCCGGGGCGCGCCTGCCGCCCGAGCGACCCGAAACATTACAAAATGAAAGACTCGAGATTCTAGATCGAAATGGGAATGGTTATCAAATGAAAGCTTGCGGTGGGCGGGCGGAGGACGGGGAAGGGGATCGGAAACGGCGCGTCGCAGCGGGCGCGCAAGCGCGTAGAATGCCCGCTTCGATGAATTTGATGGAATCGCCCCGACCATGAACGATCAGCGCAAGAAGAACCCTGTCCGCAACGTGAGCATCCTGATCGTCGTGGCCGTGCTGCTCGTGATCGGGACGATCCTGTACAACGCGATTTCGCAGAAGCACGCGTACGACGAGGCCCATCCGGCCGAGGCAGCGAGCGCGGCGTCGCACTGACGTGCCGATGCGCGGCCCGGCGGGCCGCGCACATAGGGTGCATGCGGGGGGGATGAGTCCCCGGCTCTTGACGCGCTGGACGCTGCGCGGAGCCGGGAGAGAAGCGTGCGCCGGAACCGGCGCGCCGCGTAGGCAGATCAGTCGTGCGTCAACGTGACGCAGGGGCGAACTTCGGGCGGATCCGTGCGTAGAACACGGCCGCGAGCAGCGCGAGCCAGGCCGCGCCGACATACAGCGCGACGCGCGTGTCCTCGAACCAGCCGAGCATCACGATCACGAAGCCCATGAACGCGATCGTCAGTGCCGGCGCGACCGGCCACAACGGCACCTTGAACTTCAGCGCCGCGACTTCGGCGCTCGACAGCCGGCGGCGCATCGCGACCTGCGATAGCAGGATCATCAGCCACACCCACACGGTGGCGAACGTCGCGATCGCGGCGACCATCAGGAACACGTCCTTCGGCATCAGGTAGTTGAGCAGCACGCCGACGAGCAGCGCGACCGCCATCACGAGCACCGTGACCCACGGCACACCGTGCCGCGACGTGGTCATCAGCACGGCCGGCGCCTGGCCCTGGCGCGCCATCCCGAACATCATCCGGCCCGCGCCGAAGATGTCGCTGTTGATCGCGGAGATCGCCGCGCTGATCACCACCAGGTTGAGGATCGTCGCGGCCGACTTCACGCCGAGCGCCGAGAAGATCTGCACGAACGGGCTGCCGTCGTTGCCGACACCCGTCCACGGGCTGATCGACATCAGCACGACCATCGTCAGCACGTAGAACAGCAGGATGCGCGCGGGCACCGCGTTGATCGCGCGCGGAATCACGCGCTCCGGATCCTTCGCCTCGCCGGCGCTCATGCCGATCACCTCGATCCCGCCGTACGCGAAGATCACGACCGACAGCGACGCGATCAGCCCGCCGACGCCGTTCGGCAGGAAGCCGCCATGGTTCCACAGGTTCGCGAACGTCGGCACGTCGGCCGAATGGCCGAAGTGCATGCCGGTCAGCAGGATCGCGACGCCGCCGCCGATCATCGCGACGATCGCGCCGACCTTGATGATCGACAGCCAGAACTCGAGCTCGCCGAACACCTTCACGTGGCACAGGTTCAGCCCGCAGATGATCGCGACCACGCCGAGCACCCAGATCCATTGCGGGACATCCGGAAACCAGAAGCCCATGTAGATGCCGAACGCGGTGATGTCGGCGATCGCGACGATCACCATTTCGAGCGTGTAGGTCCAGCCGGTAACGAAACCGGCGAACGGGCCGAGGTTCTCGGTCGCGTAGTGGCCGAACGAGCCGGCGACGGGTTCGCGCACGGCCATCTCGCCGAGCGCGCGCATCACCATGTAGACGGCCGCGCCGCCCAGGATGTACGCCAGGATCACGGCCGGTCCCGCGAGCTGGATCGCGGACGCCGAACCGTAGAACAGGCCCGTGCCGATCGCCGAACCCAGCGCGAGAAAGCGGATGTGCCGCGCGCTCAGGTGGCGCTGCAAGTTTTTCATCGTGTCTCCGATATCGTTATGCGACGGACCGGGCGAGCGGGACCGGTCCGATTGGCTTAAGTTGTATAGACAACTTAAATGTGAACGAATGATAACAAGCCGGGCCGGGTGACCGGAATCGGGTATTCCCTGACTGGCGCGACGGGCGCAATGAGGGGCGGGGCGGTCGTGCCTCGAGGGCGCGGGCCGCGTGGAACGGGCGGGTCATGCTTCGGGGATCGCTGAATCGGAGAGCGCCGGGGCCGATCCGCGGCAGGCGCGGGCCGGCCACCGGCGGGGTCAAGCCTGGGTCAGGCGGGCAGGCGGATTACGCTCGCATCCTTGCGGATCAGCAGCGACGAAGCCAGCATCTGCTTGCACTGGTGCGCGAGCACCTTCAGGTCGTGCGTGAGCTCGGCCCCCACCGCATCGGATTGCTCCGCGGACACGACCATCGCGTCGAGGTCGCGCGTGATCTGCTTCGACGCGTCGAGCTGGTCGGCGGGCGGCGGCTCGCCCGCTTCGGCCTTCTCGAGATTGTCGAGCACCGCGGCGAGGCCGCGATGCAGCGCGTCGTCGTGGAGGATGCTGCCGTCGGCCGCGCAGGCCGTGCGGATCAGCGGCGCGGCGGCCGTGATCTGCGCGCCGAGCACGTGCGTCTGCACGAGCAGGTCGTTCAGTTCGGGCACGAAGCGCTGGTGCGCCTTCGGCTCGATCATCATCCGCTGGAACGCCTGCCCGAGATTCGCGAACGCGATGTGCACGTCCTTGCGCGCGAGGCGGTAGCGGTAGTCGTCGTCGAGGGCCGTGGCCGTCGTCTCGATGGCCGCGGCGACGACCGGCACGACGGCCGCGCCGTCGGCGGCCGGCACCGGCGGCGGCGACATGCCGCGCCCGGCGCGCCACACGGCTTCGAAATACTTGCGGGTGGCGGTGAGCATGTCGGCGACCTGCTTGCCCATCAGCCGGTATTCCCAGTACGGGAACAGCCGGCTCGCGGCGATCGCGATCATGCAGCCGACCACCGTGTCGATCGCGCGCTCGCCGATGATCCGCATGCTGCCCGGCGCGAGCAGGTGGAACATCAGCAGCACGTATGACGACGTGAACACGACGCTCGCCGCGTAGTTGAACAGCAGCAGGCTGTAGCTCATCACCATCGACCCGAACATGATCGCGATCAGCAGATGCGTATCCTTGACCGTGTAGATCAGCGCGACGCTCGCCGCGCAGCCGATCAGCGTGCCGACGATACGCGCCGCGTTGCGCTGCTTGGTCAGCGAATAGCCGGGCTTCAGGATGATGATGGTGGTCATCACGATCCAGTACGCGTTCGTGAGCGGCAGCAGCCGGCCGAGCCAGAACCCGACCGCCACCGCGATCGTCACGCGCAGCGCGTGGCGGAAGCTCGGCGAGCGCATGTTCAGGTTCGAGAAGATCAGGAGCGGCGACATCCGGCGGCGCTGCAGGAAGCGCGTGAGCGCCTTGTCGATCTTCAGTTCGGTTTGCTGCGGATCGGCGTGGCCCGACAGGTTGCGGCGCATCCGGTCGATCAGGCGCGTCGCGCTCCAGATGCGCCGGAACGTGGCCAGCACGGCCGCATACGCTTCCGCATTGGTGGCCGGGAAGTTCTTCTTGCGCATCAGCTCGATCTCATACTCGATCGCGCGCAGCTCGGCCTTCACGCTGATCCGCGAATGCGGTGCGCGGTTCTCGAGCACCGCGAGGCCGATTTCCTCGAGATCGGCAGCCGCCTTGCGGATCAGGTCGCGGTAGAAAATGATCAGGTCGGAGCCGCCGAACGTATTGCGCACCAGCGGGTAATCGGTGTGGGCGCCGACGAACAGCTCGTGCAGGTCGACGCTGTTGATGAACAGGTTGTACATCGTCGTGCGGCCGGGGTCGAGCTTGCCGCGCCGCAGCTTCGGCAGGTTGCGCAGCACGATGTCGCGCGCGGTTTCCTGCGTTTCGACCGCCGTGATCTGCTTGGCGACGAGATTGCGGTAGCACTCGTCGAGATCGGCATCGAGATCGTAGAACTGCGCGCGTGCGAGCAGGTAGTCGGCGCACGCGAACAGGCTCTCGGCAAGCGCCTGCTGCTCGATCCGGCGCGCCTGCCATTGCGACACGAGCGTGGCCCAGTACGTGTACCAGAGCCCGCCCGCG
This sequence comes from Burkholderia sp. Tr-20390, assembly GCF_017104595.1. NCBI lineage: Bacteria > Pseudomonadati > Pseudomonadota > Betaproteobacteria > Burkholderiales > Burkholderiaceae > Burkholderia > Burkholderia sp. Tr-20390. The sequence goes on from NZ_JAAGPC010000275.1 coordinate 6,022, forward strand.
AGAATCCAGCCGGCGTTGATGAACGCCTGCAGCGGCGTGAATTTCTCCTCGAGCGTCATCACCATCATGAACAGCGTCGCGAAGCTGATCTGCGGCCAGCGGTTGCCGTAGACGACGATCAGCGACAGCACGAAGGTGAGCGGCACGATGGTGAGCCACAGCACGAAGATGTTCGGTGTCGCGAGGCCGGTGGCGAGCGCGGCCAGAAAACCGATCACGCTGCAAGCGAGCATTTCGTTGTGCTTGTACTTGAGCGGGCCGGGCATGTCGACGACGCAGGCGCCGAGCGCGCCCGTCGAGATCGTGAAGCCGAGCTCCCGGTTGTGAAACACGATCAGGCACAGCACGGCCGGCAGCGAAACGCCGACCGCGATCCGCAGGCCGCCGAAAAAGTACTGGCTGTAGAAAAACTTTCTGATTTCGACCGAATAGCGCATCGATGGGCTGAATAGCAGACGAAGACGCCCGGGGGCGGCATCTTGACTGGCGACGAGTCTATCGTATTTCGCGATCCGTAAAACCTGGCCTTCCGGACGAGGTTCGCGACGGCGGCCCATTTGCTATCCTTGGTGATCCTGTTCGCCCGGCCCGGCCGGCGCGAGGTTCCGACGCCTGCTTCATGCTCCATCTCTTCTATTCGAACCGTCACGAAACGCTGGCCGATGCGCTGCTCGAGGATCTGGCCGCGTTCCCGGCCCGCAATGGCCCGTGGGCGCCGCAACAGGTCATCGTGCCGAGCGCGGCGCTGCGCCGCCGTCTCGAGCTCGACATCGCCGCGCGCAACGGCGTGTGCGCGAACGTCGAGTTCACGTATCTCGCGCAATGGCTGTGGGCGCAGATCGGCCGCGTGCTGACGGTTCCTGCGCGTTCGCCGTTCGCACCCGATCGCCTCGTGTGGCGCTGCTACCGGCTGTTCGCGCAGGCGGCCGACGGCGCGCCGTGGCTCGCGTCGCCGCGGCTGGCCGCGTATCTGTCCGCGTCCGACGATGCGATGCGCTACGAGCTGGCACACCGCGTCGCGGCCGTGCTCGATCATTACCTGACCTATCGCCCCGAATGGCTGGCCGCATGGCAGGCCGGCGAGTCCGTGCTCGCGGGCGACGGCGCGCCGCGCGGGATCAGCGACGCCGCGCGCGACGACGAACGCTGGCAGGCCGCGCTGTGGCGCGCGCTGCTCGCCGAGCTGAGCGACAGCGGCACGCCGCCGGCGCACCGTTTCCTCGTCGAGGCGCGCCATCTCGATCCGCAAGCCATCGCGCGCGCGGACTGGCCGGAATCGGTCAGCGTGTTCGCGCTGCCGACGATGCCGCCGCTGCACGTCGCGTTGCTGCGCGAGCTGTCGCGCTGGATCGACGTGCGCGTCTATGCGCTGAACCCGTGCCGCGAATTCTGGTTCGACATCGTGACCGCCGCGCATGCCGAGGCGCTCGATGCGGCCGGGCGGCTCGATTACCAGGAAGTCGGCCATCCGCTGCTCGCCGAATGGGGCAGGCAGACCCAGGCGCAGCTGCACATGCTGCACGAGCTGACTGAAAGCGCCGCGTCGGGCGACGCGTCGCGTTTCGTCGAGAATCCCGCGCCGACGTGGCTCGCGCGCGTGCAGAACGCGATCCTCGAACTGCAGCCGGAGGCCGAAATCGGCGACCCGCCGGCCGAGCGCGGGATCGAGGTGCACGTGTGCCACAGCCTCGCGCGCCAGCTCGAGGTGCTGCACGACCGGCTGCTCGCGTGGTTCGACGCCGACGCGAGCCTGCAACCGTCCGACGTGCTCGTCGCGGTGGCCGATCTTGCCGCGGCCGGGCCGCTGATCGACGCCGTGTTCGGCACGGCCGGCGCCGGCGGCTCGCGCGTGCCTTACCGGATCACCGGCCTGCCGCCGTCGCAGGCGAACCCGGTCGCGCGCGTGCTGCTCGACTGGCTCGCGTTGCCGGAGCGGCAGGTCGGCGCGCCCGAACTGGTCGAATGGCTGCGCGTCGACGCGGTCGCGGCGCGCTACGGCATCGATGCGGCGGCGCTGGAGACGGTGCAGACCTGGCTCGCGGC
>NZ_JAAGPC010000276.1:0-238 GCF_017104595.1 Burkholderia sp. Tr-20390
GAAAAAAAAAAAAACAGGCGCCTCGATTTCCCCATCTCTCTTCTTGCCCGCACTCCCACCCGCCTATTTCCTGTCACAATGCGTACAGACGTCCTTCTTTTCGATCACCACTTCCTCTGTACTCGTCCAATCGCGCCGCCCATCCTCTACACTTCGCTCTCTCTCGCCTATCGACTTACTTACGTCCGTGTCCTACGTATTACTCCTCATCTTTCTCGCCTCACTCCTTCATCCTCTC
>NZ_JAAGPC010000277.1:0-8302 GCF_017104595.1 Burkholderia sp. Tr-20390
TGCCGGGGCAGGTCGCCGCGAAGCGGCTCACGCCGGTCGCGTGGCAGCAGGTGCCGGGCTGGCAGGACGATTCGCTGCTCGGCGCAACCGCCGCGCTGCGACAGAACTGCGTGCGGCTCGCGCGCCAGCCGGCCTGGGCACGCGCTTGCGCGGCCGCCGACCGGCTCGACGAGCTCGACGTCAGCAGTGCACGCACGTTCTTCGAAACGTATTTCACGCCGTTCCAGCTTGCGAACACCGACGGTACGCTCGACGGGCTCGTGACCGGCTATTACGAGCCGCTGCTGCACGGTTCGCGCGTGCGTCGCGGTCCGTATCAGTACGCGCTCTACCGCTGGCCGGCCGGTTATCGCGCGGGCGCCGCGCTGCCGGCACGCGCGCAGCTCGAACGCGCCGGCATCCTGAACGGCAACGAACTCGTGTGGGTCGACGATCCGATCGAAGCGTTCTTCCTGCAGGTGCAGGGCTCGGGGCGCGTGCTGCTCGACGACGGTTCGGTGATGCGGGTCGGCTTTGGCGGCACCAACAACCAGCCGTACCGCTCGATCGGCAAGTGGCTGCTCGATCGTGGCGAGCTGACGCCCGCTCAGGCGACGATGCAGGGCATCAAGGCGTGGGCGAAGGCGAACCCGACCCGGGTCGACGCGTTGCTCGATACGAACCCGCGGTTCGTGTTCTTCCGCGACATGCCGACCAAGGAAGATGCACCGCACGGCGGGGCCGACGGCCCGATCGGTGCGCTGGGCGTGCCGCTGACGCCGGAGCGTTCGATCGCCGTCGACCCGTCGTCGATCCCGCTCGGCACGCCCGTGTTCCTGCAGACCACGCGCCCGCTGACGAATACGCCGATGAACCGGCTCGTGTTCGCGCAGGATACGGGCTCCGCGATCAAGGGGGGCGTGCGGGCCGACTATTTCTGGGGGCTCGGCGACGATGCAGGCGATCAGGCCGGGCGGATGAAGCAGGTCGGCCGGATGTGGCTGCTGTTCCCGAATTCGTGATGTGACGCGGCGCGGGTGGCTGGGGTTTCTCGGGTCGCCGCCGATACGGTAGACGCGGCATTCGTGGAAGCGGCGGTGTGCGTGGCACGTCGCTCTGATCGTGAGGGCGTCCGTGCGATGTCAGATTTCGTGATGCGCGTGTTGCGTCGGCGGATGCCCAAAGGCGTCCTGGAATGAAACAGCCCGATCGGTGTTGGCCGATCGGGCTGTTTCATTTGCCACTTTGGATTCACCGCGCGTCATGCACGCGCAGCGATTTTCGTCAGCCCCTGCGCTTGTCGACGACGCGTCGCGCCTTGCCGACCGACCGTTCGATCCCGTTCACGGGCAGCACGTTGATCACGGCCGTCACGCCGATCAGCGACTTGATGTCGTAGGCGAGCGCCTGTTTTGCCGCGTGGATCGCCGCCGTATCGGGTGCTGTCTCGGGGCAAGGCTCGACATTGAGCGTCATCACGTCGAGCGGGCCTTCTTTCGTCAGCACGATCTGATAGTGCGGGGCGAGCGCGCGCTGCTTGAGCAACTGCTCCTCGATTTGCGTCGGGAACACGTTGACGCCGCGCACGATCATCATGTCGTCCGAGCGCCCGGTGATCTTCTCCATCCGGCGCATCGTGCGGGCAGTGCCGGGCAACAGCCGCGTGAGGTCGCGGGTCCGGTAGCGGACGATCGGTAGCGCCTCCTTCGTCAGCGACGTGAACACGAGCTCGCCGAGTTCGCCGTCCGGAAGCACTTCGCCGGTTTCGGGATCGATGATTTCCGGATAGAAGTGGTCTTCCCAGATGGTCGGGCCGTCCTTGGTCTCGACGCATTCGGACGCGACGCCGGGGCCCATCACTTCGGACAGCCCGTAAATGTCGACCGCATCGATGCCCATCCGCTGCTCGATCGCGACGCGCATGTCGTTGGTCCAGGGTTCCGCGCCGAAGATGCCGATGCGCAGCGAACTCTGCACGGGATCGAGACCCTGGCGCTCGATTTCGTCGGCGATCGACAGCATGTAGCTCGGCGTCACCATGATGATGTCGGGCCGGAAATCCTGGATCAGCTGCACCTGCTTCTCGGTCTGGCCGCCACCGAACGGGATCACGGTCAGCCCTGCGCGTTCGGCACCGTAGTGCGCGCCAAGCCCGCCCGTGAACAAGCCATAGCCGTAGCTGACGTGCACCTTGTCGCCGCGGCGCGCACCGGCGGCGCGGATCGAGCGCGCGACGAGATTCGCCCATGTGTCGATGTCGCGGGCCGTATAGCCGACGACCGTCGGCTTGCCGGTCGTGCCCGACGACGCATGAATGCGCGAAATCTGGTCCTGCGGCACCGCGAACATCCCGAACGGGTAACTGTCGCGCAGGTCGCTCTTCGTCGTGAACGGGAAGCGCGACAGGTCGGCGAGCGTCTTCAGGTCGTCCGGGTGGACACCCGCGTCGTCGAACTTGCGACGATAGACGGGGGAGTGGTCATACGCATGCCGGAGCGACCACTTGAGGCGCTCGAGCTGCAGCGCGGTCAGCTCGTCGCGTGAGGCGGTCTCGATCGGCTCGAGCGGTAGCGGGGTAGTCATGCATGTCTCCAGTGTTTGTTATGTGCGAGCCGTCGACGTCAGCGGTCTTCCGGGATGACCGTGCCCTTGATCTGGGCGGATTTGCCGCGAAACATCGCGACGGTTTCGCCGGTCTGGTTCGTGACGCGGATGTCGTAGATGCCTTGGCGGCCGGCACGCGCCTGCTCGATCGCCTCGGCCGTCAGCACGTCATCGCCGTGCACGGGGCGCAGGAATTCGATCGAGCAGCCGGCCGCGACGGTATTCACGTTGTACGAGTTGCACGCGAACGCGAACGTCGAATCGGCCAGCGTGAAGATGATCCCGCCATGGCAGGTCTGATGCCCGTTCAGGAATTCCGGCCGCACGCGCATCTGCAGGCGCGCGTAGCCGGCGCGTACTTCGGCGATTTCCATCCCGAACGCACGGCTGCATGCGTCGGCGTCGTACATGGCCCGCGCGGTGGCGCGGGCGAGCGCATCGGGGTCGAGCGTGGCAGTGGCGTTTGTCATGTCAACGCCCCTCGAAGCGCGGCGCGCGCTTCTCGATGAATGCCTTCACGCCTTCCGCGTAGTCGTGCGACTGGCCGAGCATGCGCTGCAGGTCGCGTTCCATGTCGAGTTGCTGGTCGAGCGTGTTCGTGACACCGGCACGCATCGATTGCTTGATCGATGCGATCGCGAGCGTCGGCTGCTGCGCGAGCTGGGTGGCGAGCTGGCGGGCTGACGCAGCGAGCGCGTCGTCGTCGACCGCGCGCCAGATCAAGCCCCATTGCTCGGCCTGTTCGGCGCCGAGCTTGTCGCCGGTCAGCGCGAGCCCCAGCGCGCGTGCCATGCCGATGCGTTGCGGCAGGAACCACGTACCGCCCGAATCCGGCACGAGACCGATCTTGACGAAGGCCTGGATGAAGCTGCTCGAGCGGGCGGCGAACACGAGATCGCAGGCGAGCGCGAGGTTCGCACCGGCACCGGCCGCCGTGCCGTTGACGGCGGCGATCACCGGAATCGGCAGACGCTGCAGGCGGCGGATCAGTGGATTGAAGTGCTCGTCGATCAGCGCGCCGAGATCGGTGGACGCGCCCGGCGTGAAGTCGAGATCGGCCAGGTCCTGGCCCGCACAGAAGCCGCGCCCAGCACCCGTGAGGATCAGTGCGCGCGTGCCGGCTGCCTCGACATCATCGAGTGCCGACTGCAACTCGCGATGCATCGCCCGCGTAAAGCTGTTCAGCTTGTCGGGGCGGTTGAGGGTAATCGTGGCTACGTTCGAGGCCTGATCGATTTCCAGCTGAATCGCCTGATAGGACATGCAGTGTCTCCTTCATGACTTCGTTATAGGCGCGCGGTGCGTCGGTTACACGCGTTCGATCGCGAGCGCGATGCCCTGGCCGACGCCGATGCACATCGTACAGAGCGCAAAGCGGCCGCCCGTACGCTCGAGTTGGTGGAGCGCCGTGGTCACGAGCCGTGCGCCCGATGCGCCGAGCGGGTGGCCCAGTGCGATCGCACCGCCGTTCGGGTTCACGCGCGGATCATCGTCGGCGACGCCGAGCATGCGCAGCACCGCGAGACCTTGGGACGCGAACGCCTCGTTCAGCTCGATCACGTCGAACTGGTCGATTGTCATGCCGAGCTGGTGCAGCAGTTTTTGCGTGGCCGGCGCGGGCCCGATGCCCATCACGCGCGGCGCGACGCCGGCTGTCGCCATGCCGATGACGCGTGCGCGGCGGCGCAGGCCGTACTGGTCGGCTGCCTGCGCATTGGCGAGCAGCAGCGCGCACGCACCGTCGTTGACGCCCGAGGCGTTGCCGGCCGTCACCGAGCCGTCCGGGCGCACGACGCCCTTCAGCTTCGCGAGCGCTTCGAGCGATGTCTCGCGCGGATGCTCGTCACGCGAGACGACCACCGGATCGCCTTTCTTCTGCGGAATCGTGACGGCAACGATTTCGTCGGCAAGCGTGCCGTCCTGCTGCGCACGCGCGGCCTTCTGCTGGCTGCGGAGCGCGAACAGATCCTGGTCGGCTCGGCTGATGTTGTAGTCGACCGCGACGTTTTCGGCCGTCTCGGGCATCGAATCGACGCCATACAGCTGTTTCATCAGCGGATTGATGAAGCGCCAGCCGATCGTCGTGTCGAACATGTCGGCCTGGCGTGCGAACGCGCTCGTGGCCTTGCCCATCACGAACGGCGCACGCGTCATGCTCTCGACGCCGCCTGCGATCATCAGGCGCGCCTCGCGCGCCTTGATCGCGCGCGCGGCTGTGCCGACCGCGTCCATCCCGGAGCCGCACAGCCGGTTCAGCGTCGTGCCGGGCACGTCGGTCGGCAGGCCGGCGAGCAGCGCCGACATGCGCGCGACGTTGCGGTTGTCCTCGCCGGCCTGGTTCGCGCAGCCGTAGATCACGTCGTCGATCGCCGTCCAGTCGACGTCACGGTTGCGCTCGATGAGCGCCTTGAGCGGCACCGCACCGAGGTCGTCGGCGCGGACATCTTTCAGGGCGCCGCCGTAGCGGCCGATGGGAGTGCGAATCGCGTCGCAGATATAGGCGTCTGTCATGGGCGTATCGATGAGCAACGAACCCGCCGGGTGGCGGATTCGTTCATGGTAGAGAACGTGGCGGCGTTTGCACGTCGGCCATTCGGGTTATGCCGGTTGGCCGGCTTCCACCGGTGCTGCTTTCGGCGCAACATGGACACGGCTTTGCACTACGCGGAACCGGTTGGCGACGAACGCCGGGTCGGCCAACGCCGCGTTGGCTGCCGGATTCGCGCCCGTGCCGTGGAAATCCGAGAACGCGGCAGACTGGTTCACGAACACGCCGCCCGTCAGGTTGATCGACAGTGCGACGCCACCGCGTACCGCCGCGTCGTGGGCGGCGTCGACGATCGCGTCGTCGGTGCTGTAGACGGAGAGGGTCAGCGCGCCATGTTCCGCCGCGATTTCCCCGGCGAGGTCGAGCGACTGCGCGGTCGAGTCGGTCGCGATCACGAACGAGATCGGGCCGAACCACTCCTGCGTGAATTTCTCGCGATCGGCCACGTCGAGTTGCAGCACGAGCGGCGTGCGCACGCGGGCATCTGGGAACGCAGGGTGCTGGAGGGTCAGGCTGTCGGCGAGCACGCGGCCGAGCTCGCGGGCGTTGTCGATGCGTGCGGTCACGCTTTCGTTCTGGATTGCGCCGATCAGTTCGACCGAGCGTGCCGGGTCGCCGGTGAGTTTTTGCACGGCAACGGCGATGGCTTGTGCGACCTCGTCGAAGCTCGCATGGCCGTCCGCCGTCCGGATGCCGTCGCGCGGCACGTAGATGTTCTGCGGTGCCGTGCACATCTGGCCGGAGTACAGTGCCAGCGAGAACGCGATGTTCTTGGCGACGGCCTTCAGGTCGTCGGTCGAGTCGATCACGATCTGGTTGACGCCGGCCTTCTCTGTATAGACCTGTGCCTGGTGGGCATGGCGTTCGAGCCACGTGCCGTTTTGCGTGCTGCCGGTGAAGTCGATCAGCTTGATCTCGGGGCGCAGCGCGAGATCCTGGACGAGTGCGCCGTCGTTGGGTTCGGTCGCGAGGAGCGTGACGACGTTCGGATCGAAACCGGCTTCGCGCAGCACGTCGCGAGCGATCCGGACGGTGATGGCGAGCGGCAGGATTGCGCCGGGATGCGGCTTGACGATCACGGTGTTGCCGGTTGCGAGATCGGCGAACAGGCCGGGATAGCCGTTCCAGGTCGGGAACGTGCAGCAGCCGAGCACGAGCCCGGTGCCGCGCGGGACGATCGTGTAGCGCTTGTGCATCGCGAGCGGCGGGTTCTTGCCTTGCGGCTTTTCCCAGTGCGCGTCGGCCGGGATGCGGCGCAGTTCGTCCCATGCATAGGCGACTGCCTCGAGCGCACGATCTTGCGCGTGCGGGCCGCCGGCCTGGAACGCCATCATGAATGCCTGCCCCGTGGTGTGCATCACGCTGTAGGCGATTTCGAAGCTGGCGCGATTCAGGCGCGCGAGGATTTCGAGACTGACGCCGATCCAGGCGCTCGGGCCGGCTTCGCGCCACGAGCGTTGTGCTGCGGCAGCGGCGGCGATCAGTTCGTCGGGCGTCGACTTCGGATACCGGATGCCGAGTGCAATGCCGTACGGCGACCGCTCTGCGCCGACCGTTTCTCCGGATGCCGGCTGGTCGATCGCGAACGTCTTGTCGAGGTGCGACTTGAACGCGGCCTCACCCTCTGCGTTCGCGCTTTCCCCGTACACTTTGGGGCTCGGCATTTCGGCGAACGGGCTCCAGTACCCGCGGCTCTCGATGGCGGCGAGTGCGTGTTTCAGCGTGTCTTCGTGCTTCGTGAACAGTGCATGGGTCATGGCGGCAGCCTGATGGGCGTTGAGAGGGGTTGGATCGATTAATTAACCGACCGGTTGGTCGGAGAATGGTAGCATCAAACTATTCGCATGTGCGAGGCGTTTCTCATTTCATTGATCGAGGAGAAATAGATGGCTTACGAGAACATCCTGGTGGAGACCCGGGGGCGTGTCGGGCTGGTTACGCTGAACCGTCCGAAGGCGCTGAATGCGCTGAACGATGCGCTGATGGATGAACTGGGAGCCGCGCTGAAAGCGTTCGATGCGGACGATGGCATCGGTGCGATCGTCGTGACCGGGAGCGAGAAGGCGTTCGCGGCTGGCGCGGACATCGGCATGATGGCGACCTACTCCTATATGGATGTCTACCGGGGCGACTACATCACGCGCAACTGGGAGACGGTCCGCGAGATCCGCAAGCCGATCATTGCGGCGGTTTCGGGCTTTGCGCTGGGCGGTGGCTGTGAGCTGGCCATGATGTGCGACATCATTTTTGCGGCGGACACGGCCAAGTTCGGCCAGCCGGAAATCAAGCTGGGTGTCATGCCGGGTGCGGGCGGCACGCAGCGTCTGCCGCGCGCGGTGTCGAAGGCGAAGGCGATGGATATGTGCCTGACTGCCCGTTTCATGGATGCTGCCGAAGCGGAGCGCGCGGGGCTCGTGTCTCGCGTGCTGCCGGCCGACACGCTGCTCGACGAGGCGCTTGCCGCCGCGGCGACGATCGCCGAGTTTTCGCTGCCGGCGGTCATGATGGTCAAGGAGTCGGTCAACCGCGCGTACGAGACGACGCTGGCCGAAGGCGTCCACTTCGAGCGTCGGCTGTTCCATTCGCTGTTCGCGACCGAAGACCAGAAGGAAGGGATGGCGGCATTCGTCGAAAAACGGAAGCCAGTGTTCAAGCACCGCTGATCGAGTTGCTGGGGTAGTTGGCCGGCGACGTTGCGGTATCCGTCGTCTGCATGATTGCCCGGCCCGTCGAGCCCAAAGCCCCCGTGCGCGCCAGCGCACGGGGGCTTTTTCAAAATATTTTCACAAAGGGCTTGCGTAGACGAGGGTGGGTGCTTAGAATCACGCCTCTTTCGCGCTAACGGAAACGCGGCGCGGGAGAAGGGAAGCAGGGTGGGTGGTGTGCTGGAGTCTGAAGCGCGCAGCTGGCCTGGAAGTTGAGCCCCGCAGTCGCAACGATGATGTTAAAAAGTTGTTGACGAACTGCGAAACACGGTTCATAATCTCGCTTCTCTGCTGCTGAAAACGCAGCGCTGCCGGGAAACACGAAGTTCCTCGCAGAATGCTCTTTAAAAATTAACAGCCGATAAGTGTGGGCGCTTGATGAAAGCGAGCTGATCCTCGGATCAGATAGCGAAAGTATCAAGAGTCTCACACTAAAGTAAGTCAGGTTTATGAAGTGATTCATATT
>NZ_JAAGPC010000278.1:0-7978 GCF_017104595.1 Burkholderia sp. Tr-20390
TCGAGTTGCGCGGCCGTCACGCCTGCACGGAAACCGATGCCGAGTGCGACACGCATCATGCGCCGCCGCCGAGCGCGGCCCGTACCGCGGGATCGTCGGCGAACGCCGCGACGCGGCCGATCACGACGATCGCCGGCGAACCGATGCCGGTCGTGCCGATGCGTTCGACGAGCGTGTCGAGTGTCGCGAGTACGTGCCGCTGTTCGGCGCGCGTCGCGTTCTCGATCGCCGCGCACGGCGTCTCGCCGGGCAGGCCGCCATCGCGCAGCGCGGTGGCAATCGCGTCGAGCCGGCGGATGCCCATGTAGATGACGATCGTCATGCGCGTGGCCGCGAGCGCGCGCCAGTCGGGTTCGTCGGCACCCGCGCCGTGGCCCGTGACGAAGATCACGCCCTGCGCGTCGCCGCGCTGCGTGACCGGGATGCCGATTGCAGCCGGCGCGGCGATGCCCGCGGTGACGCCGTTCACGACCTCGACCGGGAATCCCGCCGCGCCGAGCGCGGCCAGCTCCTCGCCGCCGCGGCCGAACACGAACGGATCACCGCCCTTGAGCCGCGCGACGCTGCGGCCCGCGCGCAGATGCGCGAGCATCGCGGCGACGATCGTCTCCTGCGGCGTCGAGGCATGACCGCCGCGCTTGCCGACGTGCTCGATGTGCGCATCGGCGCGCGCATGGCGCAGCACGTCGGGATTCACGAGATCGTCGACGAGCAGCACGTCCGCCGCGCCGATCGCATGGACGGCCTTGAGCGTCAGCAGGTCGGCGTCGCCGGGGCCTGCGCCGACGAGCCAGGCGCGGCTCATCGGACGCGGCACGGCGCGCGCCGTGTCGTCACAGTGGAAAAGGGCAGGCGGGCGGCACGGCGGCGGCCAGCGGACAGGTAAGCCATGACGGATCGAACGAAGCCCGCGCGGACGCGGGCGGAATGCGCACCTCATCCGTCCCCCGCGGATCGGGCGTTCGGCGAGCGTCGGGCTCGCCCCTTGCGTCGGCCGGTATCCGGGCTGGCCGCTTGCCAGGCCGCAGCCTTCCCGCCCGGCTGACGGGCAGTGGCATCGTGGGCGGCCTGGGCGCGTGCGCGGGGAAGCGCGTCGCGCGGGCGGCGTACCGTTGCGGGGACAGCACAGGCCGGGCGGGGGTCCGCCTCCTGTTTCCCGTTTAACTGCACGCGCGGAATGCGCATGCGGGCACCGAACGCGGCGCTACGATAGCACAGCGACTCCCCCGCGCGAACCGCCGCGCACGGCTTCCGGCCACGCGCGGCAGTCATCCGGAACCGGGCCCGGCGGCCCGCTCCGCCTTGACGCTCCCCGCACCGCCGCCTACACTCGCACGCGTTTTGGTGCTCGCGCGCGCCGCTCCGGTGCGCGCAGTTAAACGGGAAACAGGGAGCCTGCCTGCGCCGCAGTCGAGCCAACCTGTGCTGCCCCCGCAACGGTAAGCGAACGCGTCGCGCGAGAAGCGCCACGCAACGCCGCTTCGCCGCATGCCGCGCGCATGCGGACGACCGCCACTGGATGCCGTGCGCATCCGGGAAGGCGAAGCGGCGTGTTCGTCAGCCCGGATACCGGCCGAAACGTTGGGGTTCAGCGCCGCGGGGAGGCGGCGCATCGTCCACGGCCGCAGCCGGCCCGACGCCCGCGTATTGCCCGCTTCCTCCACCGATCCGTCCCCGCGAACCCGTACCGGCCGGCGTGGCGAATGGCAGGCAGCGCGAGCGGGCCGGCGGCAGCCGTGTTGGCATTCACGATGTCGCCCGTTCGCAAGGAAGCACCATGTCCGATTCGTCGTCCCGCCCGTCCCGCGACTGTCCGTGCGGATCGCGCGGCGGCATGCCCGCGATCCGCCAGATGAACTGCCACGCCGCCCTCGACGCGACGATCCCGGGCTGATTCCATTTTCGACACAGGACCTACCATGACCCTACGCAAGCTTCCCGTCACGATCGTCACGGGCTTTCTCGGCAGCGGCAAGACGACGCTGATGCGCCACATCCTGCAGCACGCCGAAGGCCGCCGCATCGCGGTGATCGTCAACGAATTCGGCGAGCTCGGCATCGACGGCGAAATCCTCAAGGGCTGCGGCATCGGCTGCGAGGATGCCGACGGCGCGCAGGGCGAAGCGGCGGGCCAGCTGTACGAACTCGCGAACGGCTGCCTGTGCTGCACCGTACAGGAAGAGTTCTATCCGGTGATGGAAGCGCTCGTCGAGCGCCGCGCGGACATCGACCACGTGCTGATCGAAACGTCGGGCCTCGCGCTGCCGAAGCCGCTCGTGCAGGCGTTCAACTGGCCGACGATCCGCAACAGCTTCACGGTCGACGCGGTCGTGACCGTGGTCGACGGGCCGGCTGCCGCCAGCGGCCAGTTCGCGGAAAACCCGCAGGCCGTCGACGCGCAGCGCAGCGCCGATCCGAACCTCGACCACGAATCGCCGCTGCACGAGCTGTTCGCCGATCAGCTGTCGTCCGCCGACCTCGTGATCGTGAACAAGGCCGATCTCGTCAGCGACGCCGAGTTCGCGCAGATCGACACCGCGATTCGCGAAGAAATCCCGCCGCAGGTGAAGATCGTGCGCGCGACGCGCGGCGAGCTGGATCTCGCGATGCTGCTCGGCCTCGAATCGGCGTCGGAAGAAACGATCCACCTGCGTCACGACCATCACGGCTCGGCCGACGACGGCGATCACGATCACCATCACGACGATTTCGACTCGGTGGTCGTGTCGGGTGACGCCGGCACGCGCGAAGCGACGATCGCCGCGCTGCAGCGCGTCGTCGAAGCGCACACGATCTACCGCGCAAAAGGCTTCGCCGCGCTGCCCGGCGCGCCGATGCGGCTCGTGATCCAGGGCGTCGGCCGCCGCTTCGACAGCTATTTCGACCGTCGCTGGCAAGACGGCGAAACGCGCGCGAGCCGCTTCGTGCTGATCGGCGAGGATCTCGACGCGGCCGCGCTGCAACGCGCGTTCGACGCCGCGTGCGCGGCCGAGCCGCAACAGGCGTAACGCACGATGCATCTGCTGCGCACCATGCCGGGCGGCTTCGTCGACGATACGCAGGGCGTCGTCCGGATCGACCAGCAACCGGCCGACATCGTGATCCTGAGCTCGGCCGACACGACGCTGTCGCTGCTCGCGAGCGTCGTGCCGCATCTGCCGGCCGGCTTCCCGAGCGTGCGGCTCGCGAACGTCACGTTCCTGCGGCAGCCGGCGTCGGTCGACTTCTACGTCGACGACGTGCTGCAGCATGCGAAGTCGGTCGTGATCGATCATCTTGGCGGCGAGGCGTACTGGCCGTACGGAATCGAGCAGGCCGTGTCGCTCGCGTCGAAGCGCGGGCAGCCGCTCGCGATGTTCTCGGGCGACCTGCAGGAAGACCCGAACCTCGTCGCGAAAAGCACCGTCGCGCCCGACCTGTGCCGGCTGTGGTGGCGCTACCTGCGTGAAGGCGGCGTGCACAACGCCGAGGCGCTGCTGCGCAGCATCGCCTTCCACACGCTCGGCTTCGGCGACGAACCCGAATTGCCGCGCCCGCTGCCGGCCGCCGCGCTGTATCACCCGGCGCGCGACCGCGCGAGCGTCGACGACTGGCGGCCGCGCTGGACGCCCGGCGCGCCCGTCGTCGCGATCCTGTTCTATCGCGCGCACTGGCAGGCCGCGAACACGGCCGTGTTCGACGCGCTCGCCGACGCGCTCATCGACGAAGGGCTGAATCCGCTGCCGATCGCGGTCACGTCGCTGAAGGACGCGGTGAGCCGCGAAGTCATCACGCAGCTCTGCGACACGCACGGCGTCGCGCTCGTGCTGAACACGACCGCATTCGCGGCCGGCGCGATCGACAGCCCCGAGCACGACGTGCTCGCCGGCGACGCGCCGGTACTGCAGGTGATCCTGTCCGGCGGCAACCGCGACGCGTGGGTGGCCGACAACCAGGGCCTGCATGCGCGCGACATCGCGATGCACATCGCGCTGCCCGAAGTCGACGGCCGCATCGTCACGCGCGCGGTGAGCTTCAAGGGGCTCGCGTACCGCTGCCCGCACACCGAGGTCGACGTCGTGCGCTACCAGCCGGATGCCGAGCGGATCGCGTTCGTCGCGGCGCTTGCGCGCGGCTGGTGCCGGCTGCGCACGCTCGATAACGCCGACAAGCGCGTCGCGCTGATTCTCGCGAACTATCCGCAAAGCGAAGGGCGGATCGGCAACGGGGTCGGGCTCGACACGCCGGCGTCCGCGCTGCGCGTGCTCGCGGCGCTGCGCGACGCGGGCTACGCGGTGGCCGACCTGCCGCCCGACGGCGACGCGCTGATCGCGCGGCTCACCGAAGGCGTGACCAACGACGCGGCCGTGCATGCGTTGCGCCCCGCATTCCAGAGCTTCCCGCTGGCCGACTACGTCGCGCGTTTCGCGCGGCTGCCGACGGCCGTGCGCGACGCGCTGAACGAACGCTGGGGGCCGCCCGAAGCCGACCCGACGCTGCGGCAAGGCCGTTTCACGATCGCCGGCTGGCGCGCGGGCAACGTGTTCGTCGGCATCCAGCCGTCGCGCTCGCGCGGCGAGAACGACTACGCGAGCTACCACGACGCGGATCTCGTGCCGCCGCACGCGTATCTCGCGTTCTATTTCTGGCTGCGCGATGCGTACCGCATCGACGCGGTCATCCACCTCGGCAAGCACGGCAACCTCGAATGGCTGCCGGGCAAGAGCGTCGCGCTGTCCGACGCGTGCTGGCCGGACCTGACGCTCGGGCCGCTGCCGCACCTGTATCCGTTCATCGTCAACGATCCGGGCGAGGGCAGCCAGGCGAAGCGGCGCGCGCAGGCCGTGATCATCGATCACCTGATGCCGCCGCTCACGCGCGCGGAAAACTACGGCCCGCTGCAGGATCTCGAGCGGCAGGTCGACGAATACTACGAAGCGCTGATGGTCGATGCGCGGCGCGCGAAGCTGCTGCGCAAGACGATTCTCGCGACGATCGCCGAGCACCGGCTGCACGACGAACTGAGCGTGTCGCCGCCGCGCGACGCGGGCGACGAAGATGCGCTGCTCACGCGCGTCGACGCGTGGCTGTGCGAACTGAAGGAAGCGCAGATCCGCGACGGGCTGCATGTGTTCGGCGCGTCGCCGATCGATCGTCAGCGGCGCGACACGCTGCTCGCGCTCGCGCGCTTTCCGGTGGGCGACGGCAAGGGTGCGCGCGCCGGGCTGATCGGTGCGCTGGCGCGCGATCTCGCGCTCGGCGACGACTTCGATCCGCTCGCGGCCGATTGGGCCGCGCCGTGGGTTGGCCCGCGTCCGGCGATCCTGCAGGCGCTCGACGCATCGCCGTGGCGCCACGCGGGCGATACGCGCGAGCGGCTCGAACGGCTCGCGCAGCAATGGCTGGACGGGCTGTGCGCAACGGGCGGCGGCACGGCCACCGACGCGACACCGCCCGGCGATTGGCCGCACACGCTCGCGGTGATCGAGCGCGTTCGCGAAACGCTGCTGCCCGCGCTCGACGCGTGCGGTGGCGAGGAAATGCGCCAGCTGCTGCGCGGGCTCGACGGCCGCTTCGTGCCGCCGGGGCCGAGCGGCTCGCCGTCGCGCGGCCGCCCCGACGTACTGCCGACCGGCCGCAATTTCTATTCGGTCGATACACGCGCGGTGCCGACGCAGGCCGCGTGGTCGCTCGGCCTGAAATCCGCGCAGCAACTGATCGAGCGCCATCTGCAGGATCACGGCGACTATCCGCGCGCGATCGGCCTGTCGGTCTGGGGCACGGCGACGATGCGCACGGGCGGCGACGACATCGCGCAGGCGTTCGCGCTGCTCGGCGTGCGGCCGAAATGGGCGCACGGCAGTCATCGCGTGACCGACTTCGAGATCCTGCCGATCGAAATCTTCGACCGGCCGCGCATCGACGTGACGCTGCGCGTGTCGGGCTTCTTCCGCGACGCGTTCCCGAACCTGATGCACCTGTTCGACGCGGCCGTGCAGGCGGTGGCCGCGCTCGACGAGCCCGAGGCACTGAACCCGGTCCGCGCGCGCGTCGAGCGCGAACGCGAGAAATGGGTCGCGCAGGGCGTGGCGCCGGACGAAGCGCGACGCCGTGCCGGCTGGCGCGTGTTCGGCGCGCGGCCGGGCAGCTACGGCGCGGGCCTGCAGGACCTGATCGACCAGCGCCGCTGGCAGACCGACGCCGATCTCGCCGATGCCTACCGCCAGTGGGGCGGCCATGCGTATGCACAGAACAGCGCGGGCGATGCGGCGGCCGACGTGTTCGGCGAGCGGCTCGCGACGATCGATGTCGTCGTGCAGAACCAGGACAGCCGCGAGCACGACATCCTCGATTCGAACGACTACTACCAGTTCCAGGGCGGGATGACGGCGGCCGTGCGGCACCTTTCGGGGCAGCAGCCGAGCATCTACCACGGCGACCACGCGAACCCGGCCGCGCCGAAGATGCGCACGCTGCGCGAGGAAATCGCGCGCGTGATCCGCTCGCGCGTCGTCAACCCGAAATGGCTCGACGGCGTGAAGCGCCATGGCTACAAGGGCGCGGCCGAGCTGGCCGCGACGGTCGACTACCTGTACGGCTATGACGCGACCGCGCGCGTGCTGTCCGACCATCAATACGCGCTCGTCGCCGACGCGTACCTGTTCGACGACGCCACCCGTGCGTTCCTCGAACGGCACAACCCGAAGGCGCTGCACGGCATCTGCGAACGTTTCGTCGAAGCGATGCAGCGCGGCCTGTGGCAGCAACCGGGCGACTATCGCGAGCGGATCGAAGCGGTCTGGCTCGCGAGCGAACAACTCCAGGAAGGGGGACGGCGATGACCGATCCGACGACGCACCGCGCCCGCGCGGTTTTTCCGTTTGCGGCGCTCGTCGCGCAGGACGCATTGCAGCAGGCGCTGCTGCTCGCCGCGATCGACCCGTCGCTCGGCGGCGTGCTTGTGAGCGGGCCGCGCGGCACCGCGAAATCGACCGCGGCGCGCGGCCTGGCGGAACTGTTGCCCGAAGGGCAGTTCGTCACGCTGCCGCTGTCGGCGAGCGACGAGCAGGTGACGGGTACGCTCGATCTCGCGCATGCACTCGCCGAAAACGGCGTGCGCTTCCGGCCGGGCCTGCTTGCACGGGCGCATCTCGGCGTGCTGTACGTCGACGAAGTGAACCTGCTCGCCGACGGGCTCGTCGACACGCTGCTCGACGTCGCCGCGAGCGGCGTGAACATCGTCGAGCGCGATGGCGTGTCGCACGCGCACGATGCGCGCTTCGTGCTGATCGGTACGATGAATCCGGAGGAGGGCGAGCTGCGTCCGCAATTGCTCGACCGCTTCGGGTTGATGGTCGAGCTGGAGAACTGCTTCGACGCCGCGCAGCGCGAGCGGATCGTGAAGGCGCGGCTTGCATTCGATCTCGATCCGGACGCATTCCGCGCCCGTCATGCGTCCGCGCAACGTGAACTCGGCGACCGGATTCACGCGGCACGCGCACGGCTCGCGGCGCTCGATTTCGACGATGCAGTCCATGCACGCGTCAGCGCACTGTGCATCGACGCGGCCGTCGACGGGCTGCGTGCCGATCTCGTGATGCTGCGCGCGGCGCGTGCGCTCGCCGCGCTGGAGCACGCGGATGCGGTGACGGTGTCGCATGTGGAGCGGGTGGCTGACGCGGTGCTGCGGCATCGGCGCCACGCGGGGCCGCCGCCGTCGTCCGGCGCGCAGCAACCCAACGACGAACGCGACGGTCGCTCTGCGCCCGATGCGCAAGCTATGCGCGATCGCCCCCATGATTCGTCGGATGCGACGAAGAACGATGCCACGGCATCCCAGGGCGACTGGGGCTACCTGCCACCCGAGCCGGCCGGGCTGCGCGACGTGAAAGGCGTGGTGCCGCTGCCGCTAAAAAAACGCTGAGCCATCGAGCCGGCGCCGCCGCGAACACCGTTCGTGGTCCTCGATGGCAATCAGGCGCAGCCGCGCGCGTGCCGG
>NZ_JAAGPC010000027.1:0-66374 GCF_017104595.1 Burkholderia sp. Tr-20390
ATTAGCCGCTCTCCCCACCAGACGCGCTTCCGATCTGCCGTTGCGCGGGTGACCGTGGCCGATGCCGCTGCGCCGCGCGCGGCGCTCGCCGAGCCGCAGGCACGCGGTGAGCATCGCATCACCGCCGCGGTACGCTCGCTGATCGGCTCGCTCCAGGCGCTCGTCGCGCGTTTGACGGGCGAGCGCGAACCGGCGCCGGTGCGGTATGCCGACGCGCCGGTGCTGCCGTCGCGCGCACGGGGCTTCGCATGAGCATCCGTCGACGTGCGCGCGCGCGCGGTTTCACGCTGATCGAGCTGCTGGTGGCGTTGACGCTGCTCGCGTTGCTCGCGACCGTCGCGCTGCCGCTGACCGACCTGGTCAAGCGCCGCTCGGACGAGGCCGAACTGCGCCGTGCGCTGGTGGTGATCCGCTCGGCGCTCGACGCGTACAAGGCGGCGGCCGATGACGGGCGCATCGAGCGCAGTGTCGACGCGAGCGGCTATCCGCCCGACCTGCACGCGCTCGTCGACGGCGTCGAGGACAAGAAATCGCCGGACGGCGCGAGACTGTACTTCCTGCGCAAGATCCCCGCCGATCCGATGTGCGAATGCGAGGGCAAGGCGCCGGAGGACACCTGGGAAACGCGCAGCTATGCGAGCGACCCCGATGCGTTCTCGTCCGGCGAGGACGTGTTCGACATTCGCTCGACCAACCGCAAGGAGAGCCTCAATGGCGTCCCGTACAACCAGTGGTAAGCGTGCACGCCGCACCGCGGGCTTCACGCTGATCGAACTGCTCGTCGTGATGGCGATCATCGCGTCGCTCACCGCGTTCGTCGCCCCCGGCTACCTGAAGCAGAGCGATCGCGCGAAGGAAACGGTGCTGCGCCACAACCTGAACACGCTGCGCCAGTCGATCGACGACTATCGGGCGGATCACGGCCGCGATCCCGACACGCTCGAGGTGCTGGTCGACAAGCGCTATCTGCGCGAGATCCCGCTCGACCCGGTCACGGGCAAGCGCGGCTCCTGGCAACCGCAGGCCGGCGACCGGGGCGGCGTCGCGGACGTGAAGAGCGGCGCGAAAGGGCGTGCGCTCGACGGGAGCGCATATGGGACATGGTAACCGGCGGCGTGGCGGCCGATGCCGCGGCCCGCGCGGGCAGCGCGGCATCGCGTATCTCGGCGTGCTGATGCTCGTCGCGGCGTTGGGGCTCGGCATGACGCAGGCCGCGCGCATCTGGCAGACGGTGCAGCAGCGCGATCGCGAGGCGCAGTTGCTGTTTGTCGGCGACCAGTATCGCGCGGCGATCGCAAGCTACTACAATGCGGCGGGAGGCAGCCGCTATCCGGAGTCGCTCGACGTATTGCTCGAGGACCGCCGCGCGCTGCCGACGCAGCGTCACTTGCGGCGCCTGTACGCCGATCCGCTGACCGGGTCGACGCAGTGGGGGCTCGTGAAGGCGCCGGACGGCGGCATCATGGGCGTGTTCAGCGAGGCGCCGGGGCAGCCGCTGAAGCGCCAGGGCTTCCCTGCGCGGTACGATACGTTCGGCGACAGCGACGCCTATGGCGAATGGGCTTTTGTTTACTTGCCGCCCGCTCCGGCCGACGGAGTGGCGAACGGGCCCGAGGGCGGGGCGGCATCTTGAGACTGGATCGAACATGATTGTCGCAATACTCGAAGACATGGTGACGCAGGCGGGCGTCGTGGCCGGCTGGCTCAACAAGGCCGGTTACGACACGGAGGTGCGTCACGACGGCGACAGCTTCATCGAGCTGGTGCGCACGCAGCGCGTCGACGTACTGCTGCTCGACTGGGACGTGCCCGGCAAGTCGGGAATCGAGGTGATGCGCTGGGCGCGCGAATCGTTCGCCGACACGCTGCCGATCATCATGATGACGCAGCACGACGGCGAGAACGACATCGTGTTCGGTCTGAACACCGGCGCAGACGACTATCTGATCAAGCCGTTGCGGGAGCGCGAACTCGTCGCGCGCGTCAATGCGCAGGCGCGCAAGTACTATCCGGAGACGCAGCGCGCGAAGGTCGTCGAGGTCGGCAAGTTCGTGCTCGACACGAGCTCGCATGCCGCGACCGTCGATGGCGTGCCGGTCGAGCTGTCGCAGCGCGAGTTCGATCTCGCGCTGATGCTGTTCGAGAGCGTCGGGAGGATCGTGTCGAAGGACATGATGATCAAGCGTATCTGGGGCGTGGTGGACCGGAAGTACGACGCGACGCTGGCCACCTACGTCAGCAAGTTGCGTACGAGCCTCGGGCTGCGGCCGAAGAACGGGCTCGCGATCACGACGATCTACAACTACGGGTATCGGCTCGAGTTGACCTGAGCAATCGGCCGGCCGCGGCGACGCGCGCCGGCTGACGACAGGATCGATATCGCCGATCCTTCCAGTCCCCATCCGTATTCCCGTTCCGGCAAGGCTGTCGCGGCACGCCGCTTCAGCCGCCGTTCGGCATTGAATCGACGCGCCTGCGCGAGGCTATCCTGAGGCTTTCGCGAGGCACGGCAGCCTGTCTCGCGCTCCGGTCACATCCCGTTTCCCCCGTCGTTCGTCATCGCCGCCGCGAGCGGTACGCTCGGTCGTGCCGGCCTCGGGCGCGTTTGCGCGCACCATCCGTGCCGACGGCCATATCGCTGCACGGTGCATCTTTCGCCATATGGTGAGGATTCCTTTCGTATTGATCGGGTGCTATCCGCTACGTCGACAGGTGTGCACGTGATGGCTGGGAAGCGTCGTCGCCAGCGTCGCATTGCATCGTGATTCATCCGTCCAGGCGGCATGCGTTGAGAATTTTCTTAAGTTTGTTGGGTGGCGATGGCCGGATCGGAATAATGCCTGCGAACTCGACGGGTTCGTTGTTCCGCTGTCAGGGACCGGCAGCGGAAATCCTCAATTCTCTACCCAGATACTCGATGAAAAAGACCCAGAAATCCCTCCTGTTGGCCGCGCTCCTGGCCGCATTCGGTTCGACGTCCGCACTCGCCGCGGATGGCACGATCAACTTCCACGGCAAGATCGTCGCGACGACCTGCAAGATCGACAACAGCAATATTCAGGTGCCGCTCGGCGCGATCGGTATCGACCAGCTCGCCACCGCCGGCCAGGAAAGTCGCCGCGTGCCGTTCCAGATCGCGCTGAGCGAGTGCAACGACCAGCTGAGCGGCGTGCGCGCGCAGTTCGAGGGCACGTCGAACGGCGACGATCCGACGCTGCTCGCGATCGGCACCGGCGCGCAGGACGACGCGAAAGGCGTCGGCATCCAGTTGATGGACGAAGGCGGCAAGCAGATCGGCATCAACACCGAGACCGACACGCTCAAGCTGACGCCGGGCAGCAACGTGCTGAACTTCGCCGCGAACTACGTCTCGACGTCGAACCAGACCGAGGCGGGCGAGGCGAACGGCACGGCGTCGTTCACGCTGCACTACCGCTAAGCAGACGGGATCGACCGATGACGATTCAATTCGGACAACGTACGCTGGCCTGCGTGCTCGGGCTGTGCATGACCCAGGGCGCGCTGGCGGGCGTGGTGGTGGGCGCGACGCGCGTGATCCTGCAGGAGGACCGGCGCGAAGCCGTCGTGCCCGTGAAGAATGCGGACAGCCAGCCTTACGTCGTGCAGGCCTGGATTGACGGCGGGGCGACGAAGGGCGGCGCGAAGGCACCGTTCTTCGTCACGCCGCCGCTGTCGCGGCTCGATCCCGGCAAGGAAAACCTGCTGCGCGTGATGCCCGTCAAGCACGGGCTGCCGTCCGATCGCGAGTCGCTGATGTGGCTGAACGTGAAGGAGATTCCAGCCACGCCGAAGCAGGACAACGTGCTGCAGATCGCGATCCAGACGCGGATCAAGGCGTTCTATCGGCCGCAAGGCCTGACCGGCTCGTCGGCCGATGCGCCGGCGGCGCTGACCTGGCGCATCGCGCCGTCGGGCGATGGTGTGCTGCTGACGGTGAACAATCCGACGCCTTATCACGTCACGTTCTCGAAGATCGGCATCGATGCCGGCACGATCGAGGACGTCGATCTCGAGATGGTGCCGCCGCTGCAGGCGACGACCTACAAGCTGCGCTACATCCACGCGGTGCCGACGCAGCCCGTCACGCTGCGGTTCAGCACGATCAACGACTACGGCGCGGTGACGCCGTCCGTCACGATGAAGGTGCCGACCGGCGCCGTTTGACGCAACGCGGTCGCGGGGCCGGCCAGCGGCCGTGCCGCGATCCGCTTTTTCGACTTTCCATTTTTTTGACTTCATGCGGCGTGCGCTCATCCGGCGCGCGCCGTTCCCCCATTCATGACACGATGCCTTGACCCGCTGCGCCGATGCGTGCTCGCGCTCGCTTCGACCTTCGCGTTCGGATTGCCGACCGCGGGGGCGCACGCGCACGCGAATACGGCATTCAATCCCGCGTTCCTCGCGTTCGGCAACCCGCAGGCGGACGTGGACCTCGACGTGTTCGCCGAAGCGAACGTGCTGCTGCCCGGCGTGCACCCGGTCGAGGTGTCGGTCAATGGCGAAGCGTCGGGCATGCACGACATCCGCTTCGAGCGCGATCCACGCGACGAGCAAGGCAATGCGGTACGGCCCTGCCTGGGCGCCGCGCAGCTCGACGGGTTCGGCGTGAACCTCGCGGCCTATCCGCGCGTCGCCGAGGTGGATGCCGCGGATGCCGCCGGCGCTACGCTCGCGTGCGTCGATCCGCGCGATGCGATGCCGGACGCAACGGTCACGGTGGATCCGGATCGCCAGACGCTGGCGCTGACGGTCCCGCAGGCGAAGATGAAGCGCGTGCCGCGCGGCTCGGTCGATCCGTCGCGCTGGGACGAAGGCATCAATGCACTGCGCTTCGACTATCGCTTCAACGCCGCACAGCGGCGTTACGACGGGCCGTCGGGCCACGCGACGGAAGCGTACGGCAGCGTGCGCGCGGGCCTGAACCTCGGCGCGTGGCGCCTGCGCAGCAGCGCGATGGTGAACCACAACGCGTCGGGGCTGCAGACGCAATTCATGAATACCTATCTCGAGCGCGACATTCCCGGCTGGCGCAGCCGCGTCACGTTCGGCGAGAACTTCACGTCCGACAACGTGTTCGACAGCGTGGCATTCCGCGGCGTGCAGCTCGCGTCCGACGACACGATGCAACCGGACAGCCAGCGCGGCTACGCGCCGGTCGTGCGCGGCATCGCGCAAAGCCATGCGAAGGTCGAGATTCGCCAGAACGGCTATCTGATCTACAGCAGCTACGTGCCGCCGGGGCCGTTCGAGATCGACGACCTGTACGCGATCGCGGCGCATGCGGACCTTGAGGTGACGATCGTCGAGGCGGATGGCCAGAAGCGCAGCTTCATCCAGCCGTCGGCGAGCATTCCGACCCTGCTGCGCCAGAATGCCTGGTCGTATCGCGCGGCCGCGGGGCGCTTGCGTGCCGATTCCGCCCAATCGCAGTGGTTCACGTCGGCGAGCGCCGCTTACGGCTTGCCTGGCGAGACGACGATCTACGGCGGCGCGACGTTCGCGAACGGGTATGCGGCGCTGGCGGCCGGCGCCGCGCGCAACCTGGCGCGGATCGGTGCATTGTCGGTGGACGTGACGCACGCCCGTTATCGGGACCAGGCGGGGCAGGCGGGCGCGGGCAGCGCAGTGCGCGCGATGTACGCGAAGGCGTTCGCGTCGACCGGCACGGAACTGCGCGCCGCGCATCACCAGTACTCGGGCGGCTATCGCAGCCTGTCCGACGTCGTGGTGCGCTACGCGACGTCGGTCGACACATGGGCGGGCCGTGCGGGCAAGCGCAGCCGCAGTGAGCTGAGCGTGTCGCAGAGCCTGGGGCGCGCGGGCTCGCTGTACGTCAGCGCGAGCCGGCGCGCCTACCGCGACGGTGCGGGCGAGGACCGGCTGCTCCAGCTCGGCTATTCGGGCAGCGTGTCGCGCGTGTCCTACAACGTGAGCCTGAGCGCCGAGCAGCGCGCGCGCGGCGAGCGCAGCCGGCAGGTGTCGCTGAACCTGTCGATTCCGTTCGGCGGCGGGCGCACGACGACACCGCATGCGTACGGCAGTGCGACGCTGATTGCCGGTACCGCGGGCACCGAGCAGCGCGCGGGCGTGTTCGGCACGTTGTTCGACGACGATCGCCTGAGCTATGGCGTCGACGCCGATCGCACGGCACACGGCCTGGGCGGTGCGGTGAACCTGAACTACCGTGCGACGGCCGGCCAGTTCGGGGCCACCCACAACCAGACGCGCAGCGGCTCGCAGACCTCGGTCAGCGCGGCGGGCGGGATGGTCGTGCACGGCGGCGGCGTCACGCTGTCGCAGCCGCTCGGCGAAACCGTCGCTCTGGTGCGCAGCGAGGGTGCGGCCGACGTCGGCGTGATCGCGCATGCCGGCGTGCGTACCGACCGCGCGGGCTATGCGGTCGTGCCGAGCGTCACGCCGTACCGGCAGAACCGCATCGCGTTGCGCACGGCGGAACTCGATCGTCAGCTCGAGATCCGCAACGCGATCGTGCACGTCGTGCCGACGCACGGCGCGGTCGTGCTGGCGCCGTTCGAGGTCGAGGCGGGCCGCCTGATGCTCGACATGACCGACGACGCGGGCCAGCCGGTGCCGTTCGGTGCCGCCGTGCTGACGACGGCCGGCAAGGAGGTCGGCATGGTCGGCCCGAACGGGCAGGGCTTCGTCACCGGCGTCGGCCGGGCCGGCGACCTGTTCGTGCGATGGGGCGCGCGCCCGGACGAGCGCTGCGCGCTGTCGTACAACATGGGCGAGTCGACGCCGCACAGCAATTTCCCCGAACTCGAGGTCGTCTGCTCGCGCACGCATCCGGCGCTGCGGGCCGACGCTTCTTCACCCACGTCACCCCGTTCATGAAACCCACGATATCCCGATTTGCCGCATGCCTGCGCCGCTGGGCGGCATTCGTCGCGCTGACGCTCTGCACGGCGCCCGCGTTTGCCGCGTGCCTGAGCCTCCCCGAAGATTTCAATCCGATCGAGTTCGGTTCGATCGCGGCCGACGGCGTCGAGGTCGGCGGCGTCGTCCGGTCGGTCCGGTTCACGCTGACCCTCGCCTGTGCGCCGAACGGCCAGGGCGAGCCGCTGGCGCGGACCTTGAACTACTCGAGCGAGTTCGGCCCCGCGCCGGGGATGAACCTGTGGGCAACCAATCTCCCCGGCCTTGCGCTGCGGATGGTGCGCGACGGCGAGGATCTCGGCAGCAAGACGGAAGGCGTGCTCGGGACGCATCCGGGGGACGGCTCGGCGCGCGAGTTCGTGATCGACATGGAGCTCGTCAAGATCGGGCCGGTGACGCCCGGCTTCCTGCTGGGCCAGGCGTTTGTCGTCGAGGCGTCGCCCGTGAGCGGCGATCCGGGCCATTACGTGGTGCGCAAGCACATTACGAGCAGTTACGTGCGGGGCGTCGCGTGCACCGTCAATACGGCCTCGAAGCATCTCGTCGTACCGCTCGGTGCCGTGCCCGCGTCGGCCTTCGACGGTCCGGGCTCGACCCAGGCGTCACGCGAATTCGCGATCGACCTGACCTGCAGCCCGTTCGGCGAGGCACGGCCGACACCGCTGTCGATCCAGCTGCTCGGCGAGACGGTGCCGGGCACGACCGACGTGCTGAAGCTGCTCGGCGATGACGCCGCGCAGGGCGTCGGCATTCGCGTGCTGCAGAACGACGCGCCGGTCGCGTTGAATACCTGGCACAGCCTCGGCGACGCGACGGTCGGGGCAACCACGTTGCCGTATACCGCCCAGTACTACCAGTACGGCGAGCGCGTGAAGGCGGGGTCGGGTGACGGCGTGATGACGTTCCTGATCGAGATGCGCTGACGCTGCGCCGGGTATTTTGAAATCCTTGAGAATGGTTATCAACACGGGTTTCCGCCTCGATAATTTCATCCACATATCCATGGCAACCATGTCTTCGCAACCGATAAAGGATGAATCATGCAGGTGGCTTCCCAAACAGATTTGCAGAACGAAACATTATCCAGCGGTCGATACGACCGCTTTTCCCGCGCGCTGCACTGGATTTTCGCAGCCGTGATCCTGTACACGATGGTGGCCGGAATTTCGCTGCACTTCATCACGCAGCCGGATCTCTGGCGTTTCGTGTCGACCCTGAACATGTCGCTCGCGAGCTGTCTGATCGTGCTGTTTCCGCTGCGCTACGTGTGGTCGTTCTTCCGCCGCACGCCGCCTGACGTCGCGTCGATTCCGCGTCAGCAGCAATCGATCGCGCACCTGGTGCACTCGCTGATTTACGCGCTGGTCGCCTTCGTGCTGTTCAGCGGGTTCGTGATGGTGCCGGACGGTTACTGGCTGTTTGGCCTGCTTTACGTGAAGACGCCGTATAGCGCGGGGCCGGTGACCGAGCACTGGTTCGAACTTCACAAGTTCGGCTGCTATACGCTGGCATTCGTGGTGGTGGTACACGCGGGGGCGGCACTCAAGCATCATTTCGTGTCGAAGAACGACGTGCTGAAGCGCATGCTCTGATGGTGGCAAGGCGCAAGGCGCAAGGCGGATTTCGATCCGCCACACGCGCACCACTTTGGTGCTGATTCGCGACGATTCCGGGCGGGCTGCGATGGGCGCCCAAGGCTCGGAAACGAAGGGAAGGTGGCCGGCACGATGCCGGCTTTTTTGAATGCAGAGGCAGTCGGGGAGAGGGCTCGGTTGCACATGCCCGATCCGGGCGCAGGGTTCCCTGGGCTTGAAATGAAAAAAGGCCGGCTAGAAGCCGACCTTTTCAAAAACAGATGGTGCCCAGGAGAGGACTCGAACCTCCACGATGTTGCCACCGCTAGGACCTGAACCTAGTGCGTCTACCAATTCCGCCACCTGGGCACGTTTTGCAGTAGCTGCTTGCTGCAAAGAAGCGAAATTATAGCGCCCCAATTATTCGTGTCAACACTTTTTTGCGATGCATCGCAAACCGGGCTCCACCATGCCTGCTGGCGGCATTCCGGTCATTTGGCGACACAGGCGGGTGATAGAATGACCCGCCGCCGTCAATATAGAACTGTCTGACGGACACCTCTATGTTGATGCCGTGCACCATCAATCAACGCAACGAGAACAACCATCGACAAACCCTTGAGCAAATATCCGTACCCCATTCCGAGCCGTGAAGAAATTCTCGGCGTGCTGCGTACGAGCGACGCGCCGCTGGCCGCCAACGACATCGCGGAAGCACTGTCGATCAAGCGTCAGGAGCGCGAGGGGTTCTTCCGGCGTGTCGCCGCGATGGAACGCGACGGCCAGATCCGCCTCGACAAGCGCGGCCACTACCAGTTGACCCATCCGTCGAACTTCGTCGCCGGGCGCGTGCAGGGGCATCGCGACGGCTACGGGTTCGTGATCCGCGACGACGGCCAGGACGACCTGTTCTTGCCGAACGGCGAAATGCAGAAGGTGATGCACAACGATCGCGTGCTCGCGCGGATCGTCGGCTACGATCGCCGCGGCCGTCCGGAAGGGCATGTCGTCGAAGTCACCGAGCGCGCGAACAAGCGCGTGATCGGCCGCCTGCTCAACGAGAACGGCGCGCTGATCGTCGCACCGGAAGACAAGCGGATCGGCCACGACATCCTGATCACGCAGAACGTGAAGAAGGCGAAGGTCGGGCAGGTCGTCGTCGTCGAGCTGACCGATTTCCCGAGCCGCCATTCGCAGCCGCTCGGCCGTGTCGTCGAGGTGCTCGGCGACATCGACGATCCGGGCATGGAAATCGAAATCGCGGTGCGCAAGTACGGCGTGCCGCATGAATTCAGCCAGCCGGCGCTCGACGAAGCCGCCGCGCTGCCCGACAAGGTGCGGCCGACCGACCTGCGTTTCCGCGTCGACCTGCGCGACGTGCCGCTCGTGACGATCGACGGCGAGGACGCCCGCGACTTCGACGACGCCGTCTACTGCGAGCCGGTCAAGGTCGGCCGCGGCGACGGCTACCGCCTGATCGTCGCGATCGCCGACGTGTCGCACTACGTACAGCCGGGCAGCGGGCTCGATGCCGACGCGCTCGAGCGCAGCACGTCGGTCTACTTCCCGCGCCGCGTGATTCCAATGCTGCCGGAGAAGCTGTCGAACGGCCTGTGCTCGCTGAATCCGCAGGTCGACCGTTGCGTGCTCGCGTGCGACATGGTGATCACCGCGCGCGGCGAGATCAAGGCGTACCAGTTCTATCCGGCCGTCATCCATTCGGCGGCGCGCCTGACGTACACCGAAGTCGCCGCCGTGCTGTCGAACACGAAGGGGCCGGAGGCTGCGCGCCGCGCGGATCTTCTGCCGCACCTGCAGGACCTGTACGGCGTCTACAAGTCGCTGTTCGCCGCGCGACAGAAGCGTGGCGCGATCGACTTCGACACGACCGAGACCTACATCGTCTGCAACTCGCAGGGCAAGATCGAACAGATCGTGCCGCGCCAGCGTAACGATGCGCACAAGCTGATCGAGGAATGCATGCTGGCCGCGAACGTCTGCGCGGCCGATTTCCTGAAGCGCAACAAGCATCCGGGCCTGTACCGCGTGCACGCGGGGCCGACGCCGGAGAAGCTCGAGAACCTGCGTGCGTTCCTGCGCGGCATGGGCCTGTCGCTCGGCGGCGGCGACAAGCCGCATGCGAGCGACTACGCGGCGCTGATGGCGCAGATCCGCGACCGGCCCGATGCGCAAATGCTGCAGCCGATGCTGCTGCGCTCGATGCAGCAGGCCGTCTACAGTCCGGACAACATCGGTCACTTCGGCCTGGCCTACGAGGCGTACGCGCACTTCACGAGCCCGATCCGCCGTTATCCGGACTTGCTCACGCACCGCGCGATCTACGCGATCCTGTCGGGCAAGAAATACGTGCCGAAGGCGCCGGACGGTTTCGAGCTGAACACCGCGCTGTCGCCGCGCGCCCGCGCGATGCAGCAGGCCGACGACGAATCGCGCGGCCGCTCGCGTTCGAACACGGCGATCTGGGAAGAACTCGGCCTGCACTGCTCGGCGAACGAGCGCCGCGCGGATGAAGCATCACGCGACGTCGAGGCCTGGCTCAAGTGCTACTTCATGCGCGACAAGCTCGGCGAGGAGTACGGCGGGATGGTGAACGGCGTCACGTCGTTCGGCATCTTCGTGCAGCTCGACACGCTGTTCATCGAAGGGCTCGTGCACGTCACGGAACTCGGCTCGGACTACTTCCAGTACGACGAGATCAAGAACGAGCTGCGCGGTGAACGCACGGGCATCCGCTATCGCCTGTCGGATCGCGTGCGCGTGCAGGTGAGCCGCGTCGATCTCGATGCCCGCAAGATCGACTTCCGCCTCGTGCGCGATACGCCGGTGAAGGCGCCGCGTCCGTCGCCCGCGCCGGCTTCCGCTGGCGGCGGTGTCGACCGCGGTAATGGCCCGCGCGTACGCACGCTGCCGCAGGTGGAGGATCCCGTGCCGCGCCGCAAGAAGGCCGCGAGTGCGCCGAGCGTTGCGGTGAATGAAGCGCGCGCCGCGCGCAAGAAGGGTAGCAGCGGTGGCGGTGCGGCGGCGAAGCCGACCGCGAAGAAGACACGCGCCCGCAAGAAGTATTGAGCGTTCGGGGCGGCGCCAGCGCCCGCCCTGCAGTATCGAGAGACGCCGCGTGACCGGTCATCAGCCGGCAACGCGGCGCTTTCCTTTTCCATGGATCGCGGCTGCGCGCGTCGCGCGGCCGCACGTTTGATCGAAGGTTGTTCCAGTCATGTCACGTCTGAAGGTTCTTTACGGTTTTCATGCGGTGAC
Source organism: Burkholderia sp. Tr-20390 (assembly GCF_017104595.1). NCBI lineage: Bacteria > Pseudomonadati > Pseudomonadota > Betaproteobacteria > Burkholderiales > Burkholderiaceae > Burkholderia > Burkholderia sp. Tr-20390. The sequence goes on from NZ_JAAGPC010000027.1 coordinate 11,769, forward strand.
CGCACGTTTGCGGCACGATGCATCGACGGTTGCGGAGGTGCTGTACGACCAGACGCGCCGCGACCGCCGCATGCAGGACTTCCTGCACACCGCGAAGGAAGCGGGCGTGCGGTTGATTGCAGCCGACGAAACGCGCCTGTGGGGCCTCGCGCATACCGAGCGTCACCAGGGTGTCGTCGCGCGTGTCGAGGACATCCCGCTCGCGCAGAACCTGTCCGAGCTGCTCGACGGCATCCAGGGCCCGGCGCTGCTGCTGGTGCTCGACGGCGTCACCGATCCGCACAACCTCGGCGCGTGCCTGCGTGTCGCCGATTCGGCCGGCGCGCATGCGGTGATCGCGCCGCGCGACCGCGCGGTCGGCCTGAACGCCACCGCGGCCAAGGTGGCGAGCGGCGCGGCGGATACGGTGCCGTACATCACGGTGACGAACCTCGCCCGTGCGCTGCGCGAGCTGAAGGACGCCGGCGTGTGGATCATCGGCACGTCGGACGAGGCATCGGCGACGCTCTACGAAACCAAGCTCGACGGCCCCGTCGCGCTCGTGATGGGCGCGGAAGGCGAAGGCATGCGCCGGCTGACGCGCGACACCTGCGACGAAGTGATGAGCATTCCGATGGCCGGCAGCGTGGAAAGCCTGAACGTATCGGTCGCAAGCGGCGTGTGCCTGTACGAAGCCGTGCGCCAGCGGCGCGTGAAGGGCTGACGCAGCCCGTCCCGCGCGCCCTGCGCGGGCCTCGAATGACCCGAACGACGCGTGCCGCGATCCGATGTGGCACGCGGCTCTCCGGAGCTCGCGACCGATGACCCTGTTTCGCGCTGGCGCATCCTGCACCGTGCTGTGCCTGCTGGCTGCCTGCACGTCGCCGTCGCTCGTCGAACGCGGTACCTACTACGCCGACACGAGCCTGCACGCGCGCGGCGCCGATGCGCGGATCCGCTTTCTCGTGATGCATTACACCGAAAGCGACGAGGCGAAATCGCTGCGCACGCTGACGGGCGATTCGGTCAGCGTGCATTACGTCATCCCGCCGCAGCCACGCCTCGAGCGCGGGATGCCGGTCGTCTTCCAGCTCGTTCCGGAATCGGAGCGCGCATGGCACGCGGGCGTCAGCGAGTGGCAGGGCACGACCGAGCTGAACGCGGTGTCGATCGGCATCGAGAACGTGAACCGCGGGCCGCTCGATCCGCAAAACCGCACCTGGCAGCCTTATCCGCCCGAACAGGTCGCGGCGCTGACCCGGCTGTCGAAGGACATCGTCGCGCGCTACGGGATTCCGCCGACGCGCGTGGTCGGGCACAGCGACATCGCGCCGCAACGCAAGATCGATCCGGGGCCGCTGTTTCCTTGGCACGCACTGGCCTTGGCCGGCGTCGGCGCGTGGCCGGACGATGCGGCCGTGGCCGCGCGGCTCGGCGGTCGCGATCCGCATGCGCCGGTCGACGTGCGCGAACTGCAGCTCAAGCTCGCGCGCTACGGTTACGACGTGGCCACCGATGGCGTGCTCGACGCACGCACGCGACGCGTGTTCGCGGCGTTCCAGATGCATTTCAGGCCGTCCGACTATGCAGGCAACCCGGACGCCGAAACCGACGCGATCGCGCAGGCGTTGCTCGACAAGTACTTTCCCGGCACGCAACCGGCGGACAACGCGCCCGCGGCGGGCGCACCCTGAATCCGCCGCGCCCGGCACGCCGAAAAACCCGGGCCGTCATCCGAGTCCGGTAAACTGGCGGTTTTCCGCAATCCCGCAGCATCACCATTCCATGACTCAAGACGAACTCAAACGCCTCGTCGGCCAGGCCGCCGCTGATTACGTGATCCAGAACGTGCCGGAAGGTGCCGTGATCGGCGTCGGCACCGGCTCGACCGCCAACTGCTTCATCGACGCGCTCGCCGTCGTCAAGGCGCGCTATCGCGGCGCCGTGTCGAGCTCCGTTGCCACGACCGAGCGCCTGAAGTCGCACGGCATCAAGGTGTTCGACCTGAACGAGGTCGACTCGCTGCAGGTGTACGTCGACGGCGCCGACGAGATCGACGCGAGCGGCGCGATGATCAAGGGCGGCGGCGGCGCGCTGACGCGCGAGAAGATCGTCGCATCGGTGGCCGATACGTTCGTCTGCATCGCGGACGCCAGCAAGCGCGTGCCGGTGCTGGGTGCGTTCCCGCTGCCGATCGAAGTCGTGCCGATGGCGCGCACGGCGATCGGCCGGCGCGTGACCGCGCTCGGCGGCGTGCCGGTGCTGCGCGTGACGAAGGACGGTGCGCCGTATATCACCGACAACGGCAACGAGATCATCGACGTGAAGGGGCTGCAGATCGCCGATCCGCGTGGTTTCGAAGCGCAGGTGAACGGATGGCCGGGCGTCGTGACGGTCGGCCTGTTCGCCGAGCGCGGTGCGAATCTGTGCTTGCTCGGCACGGAAAACGGCGTTGAAACGATCGTTTATTCGGCTAATTGAAAGATATGGCAAGCAGTCCGTAATGGTGTGTCGCGTCGTAATGGACTGAATGTTTAAATCTTGTGGAAATCGGGGCCCGGTAGGCGCAATGCGCTTCCCGGGCCTTATTTTTAGCCGTATAAATCACCCGGTCAAAAAGAGGGATAACCCTGTCAGGTGTTTACCAGATAGCGAAATATCCTCGAACTCATCAACTTATAGATCATAAGAACAGTCGTAACCAGGGCCGGCGGAACTGCGGAGCAGGTGTTCGCAAATCGACGCACGGGGAGGTGTCATGGAGCAGGGCAAAGACCGGTCACTGGTCGCGAAAGTGATGGATGGGCTTGTCTCGGGTATCGTCGAGGACAAGTACGGCGGCATCTTGCCGCCGCAGGACGTGCTGTCGAAAGAGTTCGATGTGAGTCGCACCGTGATGCGGGAAGCGCTGTCGATGTTGCTTGCGCGCGACATGCTGGACGTGCGTCCGAAAGTCGGCACGCGCGTGCGGCCGATGCGCGACTGGCGGATGATCGACGAAGACGTGGTGAGCTGGCGATTCCGGGCGAAACCCGATCCGCAGTTCATGCGCGACGTCATCGAATTCCGGATGCTGATCGAACCGCGCGCGACCGCGCAGGCGGCGGTGCGTGCGACGGCTGCCGACATCGCGAGCATCCGCGAAGCGTTCGATGCGTTCAAGGTGCTGCAGCCGGGCGACTCCGGCTACGACACGGCGGACGAGTTGCTGCACACGCGGATCGTGCAGGCGAGCGGCAACCAGTTCTTCCAGCAGATGGCGGCGATCGTGCGCGGTGCGGTGCGTCTCGTGAATCCGCGTGTCGTGCAGAAGGAAGGTGCACACGACGTCGTCGTGAAGGCGCATGCACGTGTGGTCGACGCGATCGAGCGGCGCGACCCGCGCGAAGCCGAAGCCGCTTCGCTCGCGCTGATCGATTTCAGCGCCGACGAGATCTCGCGCGATTTCTCCGTCGACGTGCCCATGCGCGCCTGACGCTGCGCGAATCGCTCATCCGTGTGCCGCGGGCCGTTTATCATGACGGCCGGCCGGCAGCGTGCCGGCCACCGTCATACGACCGACACGGAAGATCAGGATGAACGACAACGACCATCGCACGGTGCGCTTCGGCATCATTGGCGCAGGCAGCATCGCGCGCCGTTTCGCGCAAAGCCTCGCGCACGTGCCGGGCGCCACGCTCGCCGGTGCCTGGGCCCGCCGCGCCGATGCCGCGGCAGACTTTTGCGAAGCGTACGGCGGTACGCCTGCTGCAAGCCTCGAAGCACTCCTCGCGAGCGATATCGACGCGGTCTACATCGCGACGCTCCATGACAGTCACGCGCAGTACACGCTGGCCGCGCTTGCTGCCGGCAAGGCCGTGCTGTGCGAAAAACCCGCGACGCTGAACGCGGCGCAGCTCGACACCGTGCTGCGTGCGGCACGCGACGCCGGGCGGCTTTTCATGGAGGCGATGAAGCCGCCGTTCTTCCCGCTGTACCGTCAGTTGCGCGCGCATCTGCATGACGACCCGATCGGCGAGATCCGGCTCGTGCGGGCAGGGTGCGCATCATCATCGGTGCCGGACGACCATGCCGTCTATCGTCTCGATCGCGCGGGCGGCGCACTGCTCGATATCGGGATCTACGAGGCGTTTCTCGCGGTGGACTGGCTCGGCGCGGCGCGCGACGTGCAGACGCTCGGCCGCGTCGGCGCAACGGGTGTCGATCTGTTCGCGAGCCTGAACAGCGTGCATGCGAACGGCGGGATCGCGCAGCTCTTTTGCGGGCTCGACGTGATGGGGCGCGGCGACGCGCTGATCGCCGCGGCCGGCGGCCACGTGACGATTCACGAGAAATGGTGGAACCCCGCGCGTGCGACGATTCGTTATGCGGACGGGCGCACCGTCGAACTCGATGCGCCGGTCGACGGCGGCGGGCTGAACTACGAGACCGCGCATTTCTGCGACTTGCTGCGCGCGGGCCAGACCGAAAGCCCGATCATGACGCACGACCATTCGCGGCAGATGATCGCGATGACCGATGCCGCGCGAGCGGCGCTCGGCGTGCGTTATTCGGGCGAGTAAGCGGGGAGGCGGGAGCCGGGCACGGCGTGCGCTCAGTGCCGCGACGGCAGCGACAGGCGCTTTTCGTACCAGCGCTGCACCCATTCGAGGATCTGGCACAGGATCCAGTACACCGCGGCGGCGGCGAGATAGAGCGGCAGCGGCTGATAGGTCGCGGCGATCACTTCCTGCGCGCTGCGCAGCAGTTCGGTCACGGTGATCACGGACACGAGCGACGTGTCCTTGATCAGGCTGATCAGGCTGTTCGACAGGCTCGGCACCGCGATGCGCAGCGCCTGCGGGCCGATCACGTAGCGCAGCGTCTGCCCCCACGACAGCCCGAGGCTGTACGCGGCCAGCCATTGACCGCGTGCGATCCCGTTGATCGCGCCGCGCATGCTTTCCGACATGTAGGCCGCGACGTTCGCGGACAGCGCGATGACGCCGGCGGGCGTCGGGTCGAGCGAGATGCCGAGGCTCGGCAGCCCGTAATAGATGACGAAGATCTGCACGAGCAGCGGCGTGCCGCGCATCAGGCTCACGTATGCGCGTGCCAGCCACGCGAGCGCGTTGACCCAGATGCGTTCGAAGCCGTCGAGCGCTTCGCTTTGCCGGATGCCCATCATCGCTAGCACGACGGCGCCAAGCAGGCCGAACACCATCGACAGCACGGCGAACTTGACGGTCAGAACGGCGCCTTGGGCGAGCACCGGCAGCGATTGGACGAGCAGGGACGTTGTCGACATGGAATACGAATCGAATGCGTGCGCGAAAGCGCAATCATAAACCGGACGAATAAAACAAAGGGCGGCATCGTCACGGATGCCGCCCTTTCCGGCCCGCCGTCAGGCGGGAAATGCAGGCGTGCTTACTTGATCGGCTTCGTCACGTCGATGCCGAACCACTTGTCCGAGATCTTCGTGAAGGTGCCGTCGGCCTCGAGTTGCGCCATCGCGTCGTCGATCGCCTTCTGGAACTTCGGGTTGCCCTTCTTGAACGGGATGCCCGACGGGTTCGCCGAACCGACGTTCGCGCCCGGGCGCAGCGGCAGTTGCGAGTTCTTCGTCAGGTACGCGAGCATCAGGCGGTCGTTGAGCGCCGCGTCGAGACGGCCGGCCGCGAGATCGCGCAGGTACTCGGGCGCGCCCGGGTACGTCTTCACGTCGATGCCCGGCACCGACTTCGCCATGTCCATGTAGTTCGTGCCGAGCGCGACGCCGAGCTTCTTGCCCTTCAGGTCTTCCAGCGACTTGAAGTCACGCGTGTCGTCCTTGCGCTGGATCAGCTGCGCGGACGAGTACGTGTACGCCGGCGAGAAGTCGAGCGTTTCCTTGCGCTTGTCGGTGATGCCGACCTGGTTGGCGATCACGTCGAACTTGCCGGCCTGCAGGCCCGCGATGATGCCGCTCCATTCGGTCGTCACGAATTCGGCCTTCACGCCGAGCTTCGCGGCCACGGCCTTCGCGATGTCGACGTCGAAGCCGACGAGTTCGCCTTGCGGGTTCTTCGAGTTGAACGGCGGGAACGTGCCTTCGAGGCCGACTCGCAGCGTGCCGCGTTGTTTCACCTGGTCGAGGAGGTCGGCCGCATGCGCGGTGGCAGCGGCGAACGACGTGCCGATCAGGCCGGCAACCAGCAGCTTCTTCAGCAGCGCAATTTTCATCGTGTGTTTCCTTGCCCTGTCCGGGTCATTGATTCTGATATCGAGGCCAATGATAGCAAAAATGCAATCGACCTCTAAATATCGTTTGTTTATGGCTATATTACGCGGTGCGTTCGCGGGCGACGGCCTTCACGCATTCCGCGACGAGTGCGGGACCGCGGTAGATGAACCCCGTATAGAGCTGCACCAGCGCCGCGCCGGCCGCGAGCTTCGCCCGGGCATCCTCGCCCGAGAAAATCCCGCCGACGCCGATGATCGGCACGTCGCTGCCGACTTCGGCGTGCAGCTTGCGGATCACTTCGTTCGACGCGTCGAACACGGGGCGGCCGGACAGGCCGCCGGCTTCGTCCGCATGCGGCAGGCCCTGGACGGCCGCGCGCGACAGCGTCGTGTTGGTGGCGATGACCGCCTCGATCTTGTGGCGCAGCAGCGTGTCGCCGATTTCCTTGACCTGTTCGTCGTCGAGATCGGGCGCGATCTTCAGCGCGAGCGGCACGAGCTTGCCGTGCAGGTCGGCGAGGCGCTGCTGCTTGTCCTTCAGCGCCGCGAGCAGTGCGTCGAGCTCGCCCGCACCCTGCAGCTGGCGCAGGTTCTTGGTGTTCGGCGACGAGATGTTGATCGTCACGTAGCTCGCGAACGGGTACACGCGCTCGAGGCAGTACAGGTAGTCCTCGGCGGCGCGCTCGATCGGCGTATCGGCGTTCTTGCCGATGTTCAGGCCGAGGATGCCGCGATAGCGGGCAGCCTGGACGTTCTTCACGAACTGGTCGACGCCGTGGTTGTTGAAGCCCATCCGGTTGATCAGTGCTTCGGCCTGCGGCAGGCGGAACATCCGCGGGCGCGGGTTGCCGGGTTGCGGGCGCGGCGTGACCGTCCCGACCTCGATGAAGCCGAAGCCGAGCGCCGCGAGCCCGTCGATGGCCGCGCCATCCTTGTCGAGGCCGGCCGCGAGGCCGACCGGGTTGCGGAACGTGAGGCCCATCACGGTACGCGGCGCGTCGGGCACGCGGGCCGACAGCGCGCAGGCAAGGCCCGTGCGGCCGGCCGCGCCGAGCGCGCGCAGCGTGAGGTGGTGAGCGTCTTCCGCATCCATCTTGAACAGGGATGCGCGGGCCAGCGGATAGAGGGAACTGAACACGGGAATTGGGCGGACAGCCGGAATGAATGACAACCCGCTATTTTACCGGGAGTTGGGCGGCAGGGGCGCGCTTCGCTTCGTCACCCCCGCGGCGCGCATCAACCCGAGCCGGAATGCCCGCCCGGCAACGGCGCACGGGCCAGTGCAGCATCGACGGGCGGCAGGTCGATCCGTTCCGGATCGAGTATCTTCCAGCGGCCGTCGATCAGCCCTTCGAGCGGGTGGAAGTTCGCCTTGTAGGCCATCTTCGGACTCTCGCGGATCCAGTAGCCGAGGTACACGTAGGGCAGGCCGAGGCTCTTCGCCTGCTCGATCTGCCACAGGATGTTGTAGGTGCCGTAGCTCGTGTGCCGGTCGTCGGGCTCGAAGAACGTGTAGACGGACGACAGCCCGTCGCCGAGGATGTCGATCATGCTGACCATGCGCAGCTTCCCGGGCTCGCCGCCCGGGGCGTCGAGGTCGCGGAATTCGACGAGGCGCGAGTTGATCCGGCTCTGCAGCAGGAATTGCTCGTACTGGTCGCGGCTGTCGCGATCCATGCCGCCGCCCGCGTGGCGCGCGGACTGGTAGCGCATGTAGAGCGCGTAGTGCTCTTCGTCGTAGTGCAGCGGCGAAACCGTCGCGACGAGCGTGCGATGTCGCTTCCACATCCGGCGCTGCGTACGCGACGGCGCGAACGCGGCGACGGGGACGCGCACCGGCACGCAGGCACGGCAGCCGTCGCAGTATGGACGATACGTGAAGACGCCCGAGCGCCGGAAGCCGGCCTTCACGAGCTCGGTGTAAATGTCGGAGTTGATCAGGTGGCTCGGCGTCGCGACTTGCGAGCGCGCGACGCGGCCGTCCAGATAGCTGCACGGATAGGGCGCCGTTGCATAGAATTGCAGCGCCGAAAGCGGTGAAAGCGGCAGCTCAGTCGGGTGAGTCATGGGCAGCTCTCGTTGCAGGGAGGGAGTGCCGCGCTAGCGCTCGATCCCGGAGGGGGCCGCCGTTTCGGCGCGGCCCGTCAGCGCGGCGAGCACGCGCTTGTCGAACTGCCACGGAATCGGCGGTTCGGCTACCGCGCTGCGCACGTGAGCGACAAAGGCCTTGCGTGCGATCTCGCGGCCGCCGAGCGACGCTAGATGCGACGTATTCTGCTGGCAGTCTATCATTTCCAGCCCCTGCTCGCGAAGGTGCGCGACGAGCGCGGCCAGCGCGATTTTCGACGCATCGGTCGCGTCAGCGTACATCGATTCGCCGAAAAACATCCGCCCGAACGACACGCCGTACAGGCCGCCGACGCGCCGCCCGTCGTGCCACGTCTCGATGCTGTGCGCGTTGCCGGAGCGGTAGAGCGACGTGTACGCGTCGATGATCTCGGCCGTGATCCAGGTACCGCGCTGCCCGCGGCGCGGCGCCTGCGCGCACGCGCGCATCACGCCCGGAAAGTCGTGGTCGACGCGCACTTCCCATTCGGGCTCGCGCAGCACGCGCTTCAGCGTCTTGCGCAGCGAGGGCGACACCTTGAATTCGGCCGGCACGAGGATCATGCGCGGGTCGGGGCTCCACCACAGCACGGGCTGGCCGTCCGAATACCACGGGAAGATGCCGCGCAGGTACGCGTCGATGAGGCGCGAGGGCAGCAGGTCGGCGCTCGCGGCGAGCAGCCCGGGCGCGCCGGTCGCGGGACCGAGCGCGCGTTCGATGGGCGGAAACGGATCGTCCGGGCCGAGCCAGGGGACCATGGGGCGGGGGCTCAGCCGTTGCGCAGCGAGCGGAAGATATCGCCGGTGTGCACGCCGTAGTCGCCCGCGGCGCGATCGGCGAAGAAGAATCGCAGGGTCTGGCTGACGGTCGGGAACGCGATTTCGTCCCACGGGATGTCGGCTTCGTCGAACAGCTTCACTTCGAGGCTTTCCTCGCCGGCCTCGAACGCCGGATCGGTGAGCCGCGCGAGGTAGAACAGGTGAACCTGGTGCACGTGCGGCACGTTGAGCAGCGTGAACAGGTTCTGCACCTCGACGCGCGCGCCGGCTTCCTCGAGCGTTTCGCGCGCGGCGGCTTCGGCCGTCGTCTCGCCCATTTCCATGAAGCCCGCGGGCAGCGTCCAGAACCCGTAGCGCGGTTCGATCGCGCGGCGGCACAGCAGGATCTGATCGCCCCAGACCGGAACCGTGCCGACGACGTTGCGCGGATTCTGGTAGTGGATCGTGCCGCAGTGATCGCAGATGAAGCGCTCGCGGTTGTCGCCCGGAGGAATGCGCGCGATGACTTCGTGACCGCAGACGGAGCAGAATTTCATGTCGAGTGGAAGGGACGAGGTGATGCGAGTGTATCACCGGGGCGTGGCATTCTTGAACGCCTGCGCGTGCAGGCCGCGTGTCGCGCGAAGCGGGACGGGGCCTGCGGCGGAAAAACAAAAAGCCCGGCGTGGAGCCGGGCTTTTTGCGTAATTCTGGACGGTTGGTTGCGGGGGTAGGATTTGAACCTACGACCTTCGGGTTATGAGCCCGACGAGCTGCCAGACTGCTCCACCCCGCGTCCGTCGAAGAAATGAATTATAAGGAGTAACCCGAATGCGTGCAAGCGGTTTCTGACAATTTCTTGTCGCTGCTTGTGGGGCCGGTACGGCGGGTGCGTGCGCTAGAATCGAGCGGTTTATTTCGTTTCTTCGGCAGCGCGGCCGTGCGCGATCGCTTCGGCGCTGTTGCGACTCTCATTACTGTATCGACGGATTCATGGACATCGCTCACGATCTGCAATCGATCGGCGCGCAGGAACAGGCGCTCGTATTTCCCCATTTCGACCCGGCCCGCGCATGGGCGCTCGGCAACCGGATGCACGCGCTCGCGACGTCGCGCGGCCATGCGATCGCGATCGACATCGTCACGTTCGGCCAGCCGCTGTTCTACGCGGCGCCGGCTGGCGCCACGCCCGACAATGCCGACTGGGTACGCCGCAAGCGCAACGTCGTCGCGCATTTCCGCCGGAGCTCGTACGCGATCGGCCTGCGCATGCAGCAGGCCGGCGCGACGCTCGCCGACAAGCACGGGCTGCCGATCGCCGAATATTCGCCGCACGGCGGCTCGTTCCCGCTGACCGTCGCCGGTGCCGGCGTGATCGGCTCGATCACTGCGTCGGGGCTCCCGCAGCGCGCGGACCACGAATTCGTCGTCGAGGCGCTGTGTGCCGAGCTCGGCCACGACTACGCCGTGCTGGCCCTCGCAAGGAGCTGAGCGATGCAGCTTCCCGGTTACGCATGGCTCGCGATCGCGATCGTCGCGGAAGTGATCGGCACGTCGGCGCTGCGCGCGGCGGACGGCTTTACGCGCCTCTGGCCGTCGTTGCTGGTCGTGGCCGGTTATGGCATCGCGTTCTACTGCCTGTCGATCACGTTGCGCACGATGCCCGTCGGCATCATCTATGCCGTCTGGTCGGGCGCGGGCATCGTGCTGATCACGCTCGTCGCGATGCTGCTCTATCGCCAGGTGCCGGACCTGCCGGCCGTGATCGGCCTCGGCCTGATCATCGCCGGCGTCGTGGTGCTGAACCTGTTCTCGAAGATGCAGGCGCACTGAGCGTGCGACTGCCATTTGCCGGATGACTCTCATGACCGATTCCACTTCCGCTGCCGTTTCCGCCGAATCCACTGAGCCCGACGTGCGCGCGACTGTCGCGAACCGCATCGGCTTTCTCGAACTGAACCGGCCGAAGGCGCTGAACGCGCTGTCGGTCGGCATGATCCGGCTGATGCAGCAGGCGCTCGACGCGTGGCGCGACGATCCGGAAGTCGTCGCGGTCGTCGTGCACAGCCCGCATCCGCGCGCGTTCTGCGCGGGCGGTGACGTGCGCTTCTTCCACGATGCGTGGCAGCGCGGCGACCGCGATGCGGTCGACACGTTCTTCGTCGAGGAATACACGCTCAACCACACGATCTTCACCTATCCGAAGCCTTATATCGCGCTGATGCACGGTGTCGTGATGGGCGGCGGCATGGGGATTTCGCAGGCGGCGCGGCATACGGGCGGCCTGCGGGTCGTGACCGACTCGACGAAGATGGCGATGCCTGAAACCCGTATCGGCCTGTTCCCGGACGTCGGGATGAGCTGGTTCCTCGCACGCACGCCCGGCGCGCTCGGCCGCTATCTCGCCGTGACCGGCGCGACGCTCGACGCGGCCGGCGCGCTGTACGCGCAGCTCGCCGACGTCTATCTGCCCGATGCCGCACTGCCGGCGCTGCTCGATACGCTGCGCAGCGCGCGCATCGACAGCGGCGAGCAGGCGGTCGCGTGCGTGGCCGATGCGGCGGCCGCACACAAGGTCGTGCCGACGCCCGACACGTCGGCGCTGGCCGACGCACGTGCCGGGATCGACCGGCATTTCGCGCAGCCGGACATCGGCGCGATCCTCGCGTCGCTCGACGCCGAGCCGGATTGCGCGGCCGTCGACGGCTGGGTCGAGAAGGCGACCCACGCGATGCGCGAACAGTTGTCGCCGCTGTCGATGGCCGTATCGCTGGAAGTCGTCGAACGTGCACGCGGGGCAACGATGGCCGATTGCCTGCGGCGCGATCTCGATCTCACGCGCTCGACGTTCGCGCGCGGCGACGTGATCGAAGGCGTGCGCGCGCTGATCGTCGACAAGGACCACCAGCCGGCCTGGCGTTTCAAGTCGTCCGCCGATATCGACCGCGCGGACGTGCTCGCGATGTTCGACAGCCCGTGGACGCCGGACACGCATCCGCTGCGGAAACTGCAGGACTGACGTCGGTTGGATTGACCGAAGCGCGCGCCGGAAACGACAAGGCCGCCTGCACGAGCAGGCGGCCTTTTGCATGGGTGTCGACCGGTGGGCGGCGAAGGGCGCAGCGCTTGCCGCCGCGTTATTCGTCGCCTGCGTCGTCCGACATGAACGCGCGCATGAACACGAGGGCGCCGAAGCCCCATACCGCGTTCGCCGCGAAGCCGGCCGCGAGCACGGGCATCATGTTGCCCGACGGCCAGATGCCGCGCAGCGGATCGATCGCGAACACGCGGGCGGCCGTCAGCACGATGCCGCCGAACACCAGCGCGCCGATCCACGAGGCCTCGCGCTCCGGAGAGACGCGCAGCAGCCACGCCATCGGGATCGCGCAGCACGCGCTGATCAGCGCATTCGCGACAAATTCAGGAATGCCGAGCGGCGCGAACGGCTGCGTGGAGAAGCCGGTTGCGGCGATCAGGTCGGCCGTATGAAGGAGGGCGAGCGTGGCTTCGCGGAAGAACAGGGCGGCCAGGAAGCCGGACAGGAATGGCAGGATGACTTTCTGCATCGATGAGTGCACCGCAGGCGCGCACGGCCGGGGCCGTCCGCGCGGAGTTATTCGGATAGGTGCGCCATTATAGGGCCCGCCCGCCGCGATATTCGCTCCAGCGTCGTGCTAATCACGAAAGCGGAAAACCTAAGCTCAAAAAAATCGTTCCAAAGCCCTGCACCGATCCCTAGACTGATTTCCCAGAAACAGCCGTGCAATCGCGTCCTCGCCCGCTGCACGGCCTGACCGGCGAGCCATCCCGATTCGAACGCACACCATGCATGCGCCGCGCATCCGCGACGCGAGCAGGGCGGTGTCTTTTTCAAATTCCGGCAAGGACAGTCAAGCAGGAGCAGCAGATGAATGTGTTCTGGTTTATCCCCACGCACGGCGACAGCCGCTACCTCGGTACGGCCGAAGGTGCGCGCGCCGCGGATTACGATTACTTCAAGCAGGTCGCGGTAGCGGCCGATACGCTCGGCTACGAGGGCGTGCTGCTGCCGACCGGCCGTTCCTGCGAGGATGCGTGGGTCGTTGCGTCGAGCCTCATCCCGGCGACGCAGCGCCTGAAATTCCTGGTCGCGATCCGTCCCGGCATCGCATCGCCGGGGCTGTCGGCGCGGATGGCCGCGACGTTCGACCGCCTGTCGGGCGGCCGCCTGCTGATCAACGTCGTGACGGGCGGCGATGCCGCCGAGCTCGAAGGCGACGGCCTGTTCGCGGATCACGACACGCGCTATGAAATCACCGACGACTTCCTGAACATCTGGCGCGGGCTGCTGTCCGCGTCGCACGACAACGGCGGGTTCGACTACATCGGCAAGCATCTGCAGTCGAAGGGCGGCAAGGCACTGTATCCGCCCGTGCAGCGTCCGCATCCGCCGCTGTGGTTCGGCGGCTCGTCGCCGGCTGCGCACCAGATCGCGGCCGATCACATCGACACCTACCTGACCTGGGGCGAGCCGCCCGAGGCCGTCGCGAAGAAGATCGCCGATATTCGCGCCCGCGCCGAGGCGCGCGGCCGCAAGATCAAGTTCGGCATTCGTCTGCACGTGATCGTGCGCGAGACCGAGGACGAAGCCTGGCGCGACGCCGAGCGCCTGATCAGCCGCCTCGACGACGAAACCATCGCACGCGCGCAGAAGGCGTTCGCGAACATGGATTCGGAAGGCCAGCGCCGGATGGCCGCGCTGCACGGCGGCAAGCGCGGCGGCCGCGAGGCGCTCGAGGTGTACCCGAACCTGTGGGCCGGCGTCGGCCTCGTGCGCGGCGGCGCGGGCACCGCACTCGTCGGCAACCCGGAGCAGGTCGCCGAGCGCATGCGCGAATACGCGGATCTCGGCATCGAGACCTTCATCCTGTCCGGCTATCCGCACCTGGAGGAGTCGTACCGTTTCGCGGAACTCGTATTCCCGCTGATCAAGGGCAACGGCGCGGCGAAAGCGACCGGCCCGCTGTCGGGCCCGTTCGGCGAAATCGTCGGCAACAGCTATCTGCCGAAAGCGGCCCAGAGCTGAGCGACAGGAGGCCTGCGATGACAACGAAAACGTCGACGACGGGCGCGGCCCGGGTCGCCCGCGCATGGCGCGGCGTCGCGCCGTGGCTCGTGCCGCTCGCGCTGCTGGCGGCATGGGAAGTCGGCGCGCGCATCGGCTGGCTGTCGACCCGCGTGCTGCCCGAACCCGTGGCGGTCGTGCGAGCGGCCTGGTCGCTCGTGACGTCGGGTGAAATGTGGGCGAACGTGAAGGTCAGCACGTGGCGCGCGCTGTTCGGTTTCGCGATCGGCGGCGGCGTCGGCCTCGCGCTGGGGCTCGCGACCGGCTTGTCGAAGGCGGCCGAGGTCGCGCTCGATTCGACGATCCAGATGATCCGCAACATCCCGGCGCTCGCGATGATCCCGCTCGTGATCCTGTGGTTCGGCATCGACGAGAAGGCGAAGCTGTTCCTCGTTGCGCTCGGGGTGTTCTTCCCGGTCTACATCAACACGTATCACGGGATCCGCTCGGTCGACGCGAACCTGATCGAGATGGCGAAGAGCTACGGCGTACGCGGCTTTGCGCTGTACCGCGACGTGATCCTGCCCGGTGCGTTGCCGTCGATTCTCGTCGGCGTGCGCTTTGCGTTCGGGCTGATGTGGGTGATGCTGATCGTCGCGGAAACGATCTCCGCGCAGTCGGGCATCGGCTACATGACGATGAACGCGCGTGAATTCCTGCAAACCGACGTGGTGGTGGTCGGCATCCTGCTGTACGCGGTGCTCGGCAAGCTGGCCGACGTGCTGGCGAAATGGCTCGAGCGCGTGACGCTGCGCTGGCACCCCGCTTATCAATCAGGAGCAAAGGCATGAATGCGACGACTTCGGCGGCCGCCTACGGCCCGCTTGCCGGCGCAGACCTCGAGGCCGAACTGGCGCAGGCGCGTGTCGCGGACGGTGACGCGCGAGACGCAGCGGTTCTCGAACGTGACGCCAGTGCCTCCGTCGTTCCGCTCGCGCGGCGACGGCCAGGAAGCCCGGCAACCGACGATGCCGTGACGCTGTCGGGTGTCAGCAAGCGCTTCGGGGCACGCACGGTGCTCGACAACGTCGAGCTCGGCATCGCGCGCGGCAGTTTCGTCGCGATCGTCGGCCGCAGCGGTTGCGGGAAATCGACGCTGCTGCGTCTCGTCGCGGGACTCGAGCAGCCGAGCAGCGGCACGCTCGAAACGCGCGGCGAGGGCGGCGGCGAACTCGATACGCGGATCATGTACCAGGACGCGCGCCTGCTGCCGTGGAAGACCGTGCTGCAGAACGTGATGCTGGGCCTCGGGCGCGGCGCGCGCGACCAGGCACGCGCGGTGCTCGATGAAGTCGGCCTGCTGGAACGCGCGAACGACTGGCCCGCCCAACTGTCGGGCGGCCAGCGGCAGCGTGTCGCGCTGGCCCGTGCGCTCGTGCACCGGCCCCAACTGCTGTTGCTCGACGAGCCGCTCGGCGCGCTCGACGCGCTGACCCGTATCGAGATGCATGCGCTGATCGAGCGGTTGTGGCGCGAGCATCGATTTACCGCGCTCCTCGTGACGCACGACGTGCAGGAGGCCGTCGCGCTTGGCGACCGCATCCTGCTCATCGAGCAGGGGCGGGTGGCGCTGGATCAGCCGGTGCCGCTCGACCGGCCGCGCGCCCGCGCATCGGCCGCGTTTGCGGCGCTCGAGGATCGCGTGCTGAAACGCGTGCTCGCCGGCGGGCCCGGTGCGGCCGACCACGACGCACCGTATGAGGCAGACAACGTTCGACCGGTCGGGCAGATCCGCTGGGCCGTTTAATTCCGGGCGGCAGAGGCCGCCCGTTCTGAGATCTTTTTCTTCGGAGCGATCAACCTGATGAGCATCACTGCAATCAACGTACGTAACCAGTTCAAGGGCAAGGTCAAGGAGATCATTCGCGGATCGGTGGTCTCCGAGGTCGACGTCGAGACGCCGTTCGGCATCGTCACGTCGGTGATCACGACCCGTTCGGTTGACGAACTCGAACTGAAGGTGGGCGCGGAAGTCGTCGCGCTCGTGAAATCGACCGAAGTCTCGATCGCGCGCCTCTGAGCCCGCTTGTGCTGCACCGGGCGGCGCCGCGGGCAATCTGCCCGTTGGCGCCGCCCGGCATTGGCGCAGCGCGTTTGCCTTGGTATTCGACGTCCGGACGAAGTGCTAGGATGGAGCGACACCGATGCCGGAGGCCAACGCATGACCCCCATCCTTTCCCCCGAAGCCATCGAGGCACTGAAATGGATCGACCAGTTCGGTGAAAGCCGGCCGGTTCCCGCCGTGTTCGACGACGTCGTCTACGCGTTGCTGAACGAGGGGCTGATCTACCAGGCGGCGGCCGACCGGGTCGACCTGACGGCCGATGGCAAATCCTTTTTATCCGACGAATACGATTGAGCGCACGGCGCCGGCCGCTCGGGCGGCCTGGCGCTGCGTCGCCACGGAGCGTGCGATGGAACCGAGAGGCAGCGACCTCGGCGATTTCAGCGAGCCGTACCGCGGCTTCGAGATCGAGGTGAAGACCGAGCAGGTCTGGGACGGCGAGCATGCGCATTACCGCGTGCTGCAGGGCGACGCGGTGCGGATCGACTGGCGGCTCGTCAAGGTCGACGGGATGCTGCTGACCGAACGGCGCGTGATCGAGCGCGTGCTCGACGAGGCCCGGCGGGCGGTCGATGCGGAGCTGGGCGAGGGGTAGCACGCGTGCCGGGCAGGCATGGCCCGTGTTGCGGTAAAATACCGGGTTGTTTCCGCGCCGCCTGGCCTGTTGCCCGAAATCCATGTCCGTACCGTCTTCACTTCCTCCCCGCCGCGTATCCGTCGCGCCCATGCTGGACTGGACCGACCGCCATTGCCGGTCGTTCCACCGTACGCTGACGCGCGACACGTGGCTGTATACGGAGATGATCACGACGGGTGCGTTGCTGTTCGGCGATGCCCAGCGGCATCTCGCGTTCACGCCGAACGAATCGCCGGTCGCGCTGCAGCTGGGCGGCAGCGAGCGGGACGATCTCGCGCGCGCGGCGAAGCTCGGCGAGCAGTGGGGCTACGACGAAATCAACCTGAATTGCGGATGCCCGTCCGAGCGCGTGCAGCGCGGCGCGTTCGGCGCGTGCCTGATGAACGAGCCGCAGCTCGTTGCCGACTGCGTGAAGGCGATGCGCGATGCGGTGTCGGTGCCGGTCACGGTCAAGCACCGGATCGGGGTCGACGCGGTCGAGGACTACGCGTTCGTGCGCGACTTCGTCGGTACGGTGGCGGAGGCTGGCTGCGAAACGTTCGTCGTGCATGCGCGCAATGCGATCCTGAAGGGGCTGTCGCCGAAGGAGAATCGTGAGATCCCGCCGCTCAAGTACGACTATGCGTATCAGCTGAAGCGCGATTTTCCGTCGCTCGAGATCGTCATCAACGGCGGTATCACGACCCTCGACGAGGTTGCGCAGCATCTCGAGCATGTCGATGGCGTGATGCTTGGCCGTGAGGCGTATCACAACCCGTACGTGCTCGCGGAGGTGGATACGCGCTTCTACGGGTCGACCGCGGCGGTGCCGACGCGCGAAGAGGCCGAGGCGAAGCTGATCGAATACTGTGCGGCCGAACTGAAGCGCGGGACCTACCTCGGCGCGATCGTGCGGCACGCGCTCGGACTGTATCGCGGCATGCCCGGCGCACGCGGCTGGCGTCGTGTGCTGTCCGACAACAAGAAGCTCGCGCGCGCTGATCTGGCCGTGTTCGACGAGGCGCGCGCGCATCTGAACGAGGCCGAAGAAGTTTTTGAAAAAAAAGCTTTGCAAGATTCAAAAGTGTTCGTATAATCTTGTTCTTCGCTGCTGAAACACAAAAGCAGCGAAGAACAAAAAGCAGTAACAGTGGTGGCTGTAGCTCAGTTGGTAGAGTCCAGGATTGTGATTCCTGTCGTCGTGGGTTCGAGTCCCATCAGCCACCCCACAGAATTCCAAGCGGTATCAAGTTGTTAAAAACGGCACTGTCCCAAAAGACAGTGCCGTTTTTGTTTTGGCATTCCACAAAATGGAATTCACAGCGCTTTCCGATTTTGTTTCGGTCGTACACCGTGCGGTTGTCGCCGGGTTCGCATGCAGGTCGGGCAGGGCGCCGCGCTCGCTCTGATGTTGGGGCGTAATATGCGCGCAAGTCATGGAATGCGAATCGACCGGCAATGACCTTCGCCTCGATCGTTTCGCTCATCAACTTCCCTCGGCATCCCTTGAATCCGTCGCGCGTGTAGTGCATGCCGCACTTCGGCGTGAACACGGACAGGCATTCCTTCGTGCCGAATCGCCTCCAACCGATCGGGGCGTGCCGCAAGCGCCGGCGTGATCTCGAACTGCTCAATTACCTTGCGGCGCATCTTCCGGCGCTGCATTGCGCGCTTCACGCGAATGTGACCGGCCTCGCGGCCGCGCGAGGTCGAGGCATTCGATTTTGCGGTTTCAGGCGAGCGGAGCATTCGAACGCAGGGCGATTGCGCGGATCGCGCGCTTGGGCGCTCCCTTCGATTCCTTCTCCGGATAGCACGTGCGAGGCGATGCACGTCGCGCTCGACAGCTCGAATGGGGTAGCAGTGGTGCGAGTGTCGACCGGTTAAGTGAGTGCCTTCGATCGACACAAGGCGGTCGAGACGCGGAAACGCCCCGTCAACGGCGGAAATACCGCAACCGTCTCCGCTACGAGTGCCGTCCCCGCGATGACTGATTTGGCCGGCCTATGACAAACGCCCAGTGTAATTTTTTGCCGGGCGTGATTGAATATGTGCTGACAGGACGGATGCACCGTCAATAAAAAGCATGGCCGGGGAAAATATGAGAACGAGCGTATTGGGGGCGTTTGCGATTGCTTGGATACTGACGGGTGTCATGTTTGCTGTCGATTTCGCGACCATGGGCCGATTTGGGCTGTCCCTCATTCACGAGTGGTATCTGCAATCGGTCGAGACGTGCGGCATGACGCTACTGATCTGCGGTGTCTTGGTCGGCATCGGACGTATCCCGCGCTATCGGGAAATTGCCGAAAAACTTCGTTGTCGGGATATCGCGCTCTCGGTCCTTTGCTTTCGGACCGTCATGATGAATGCGCAGGCGGCAGTGATTGCGACGTATATCGGGGCGGCCGTCAACCGTCCCGAGATCCAGGATGCACTTCTGGCATGGGAGCAATCGTTCGGATTCGATTGGTTGAAAAGCTACCAATGGGTCGTGCGTTACGAGGCTATTCAGCAAGTACTTTTGTTTGCATATAAAACCATTTCATATCAGATGGTTTTGTTGTGCTTTTTATTCGGACTGTTGCGCCGAAAGCAAGAGATTTGCGAGATGATGCTGATATTCGTGATTTCGCTGATATTCGTCGTTGCGATTTCGACGTGGTATCCGGCGGCGAGTGCATTCCCGTACTTCGGTATTAGTGATTCCGGACCGGCGTCTCACCTTTCTGATTATTTCAGTGCCAGAAGTGGGGTGCCCATCGTGATGAATCCCATGGCGATGCAGGGAATCGTTTCGTTACCGTCATTTCATGCAGTCGTCGCGGTAATGTTGATCTACGTCACACGTAATCTTCGCTTCATTTTTCCCGTCGCGCTTGCGCTCAATTCGGTCATGCTGGTATCGACGTTCTCGGTAGGTGGTCATTACCTGGCAGATATCGGTGCCGGCGTGATCGTGGGCATCGTGACGATATGGCTGGTGCGTCGCTGGTTCTTGGGATATGAAATCGCGCGGCGACCGCTCCTGACGGGACGCTGAATCAACCTTTCCACCGTCTGCATGCTTGCGCCACGCGCTGAAGCTGACACGGGCTGGTACCTGCGCGTCGAACTTCTTCCATCAAAAAAGCGTAGTCAGCGATAGCTGGACAGCGCTCGTCGTCACCGATCAACCACATTGCTCGCGATCCCCGCCTGAGCCGTTCGAGCGTTTCTAAAAACCACCCACGACCACAAAGCGCCGCCCGCCACCTTTGCGACGAACTGCAATGCGGCGATCGTCGGAAACACTGCCCCGAACGCAATCAGCGGAAAGACGATGGAGTCGACAGCCGCACCCGCGACGTTCGCACCGTTGGCGCGCGCCAGTATCGGAAAGCGACGTGCGAGTTGAAACACGATTGCACTTGCTACGGCCGCCGAACCGAACGCCACGAGAGACGCGAGGGCGATTTCCTTTGCAGCCGGATTGAGCGCGTAACTGACAACGCCAGCGGCCGCGATCAACGCAAGCATCCTTGACCAAAGCGCGCGGCCGCGCCAGTCCAGGTGGAGTCGGTCTCGAATCGCGAGATCGAGTCCGATCAGAAAGAACGCGATGATCGGTGTAGCAGCTGGTCCGAAATGAGCGACCATCAGGTTCGCGACAGCGACTGCTGCGATATAGATCAAGACGTACATGATTCCCCTGCAATGAAGAGTGCGCGCTGCGTCGATTCGGAGCCGAAGTTTGCCATACATGGCCGATTGAACGGAGTGGTGCTTTGCTACGAGCAAGCCGGGTGGAGCTTCGCACGGTTGGTGGTCGGCCAGCGTTGCGAGCGACAGGATATCGTCACTGTGTCGCCGGTTTTCATCAATGGATCTTCGACACGAGATTGGATGCCCGTATCCCGCCGACATGATGTTGCGAAGTTTCCTGTCCCAGCTAAGGTTCTCGCGCCCCATGCCGTTATCTTCCATGGACAGCCCTCGTGCCTCGAATGCTGATCCGTTTTCTTGCCTGCTCGCGTTCCGCGTGAGCAGGCTTTTTTCGTTTACGGGCGCGCTTTGCGCATGAATGGCGGAATGGGACAGGGACTTGGCGTGATCCGACAGCGCGCAACAGTCTTACATTGGTGTAATGTGTCGGCTTCCTCGTGCCCTCATGCTTTGCAGGGCCGTTCGATCCCGACGACCAATGATGGTGTCGGGATTTTTTTTGCCTGCATCCCGTTGCACGGGCAACGAGTTGCAGCGACGCCCGGCGGGCAGGCGCTGACGCGATCGCGTCAGGCGTGAAGAAGGCGGGCGCTGGCGGACGTCACGAGCCAGTGCCTGGCGTGTTGCTCGACTGCCTGCACGTCCATCCTTCGCATCACGGAAGCGGCATGGGCAAGCGCATGATCGAAGTCGTTCGTACCTGGGCGCGCACGATTGGCGTGGACAAGGTCCACCTGAAGGTGCTGGAGGACAACGAACGCGCGATCGGTTTCTATGAACACAACGGATGGCAACTGGCGGGCATCGAGACGAGCCGCATTGGCCAGACGGAGGTCACGGACCGGATCTATGCGATACAGGCGTAGCGGCCTGGCGACATCCGAGCGAACGGTCGCACGATGTGCGGCCGTCGCCGGGCGCAAGCCGAACGGACTCCGTCGCTACTCGCCGCAGTACCGCACGAGCAAATCGGCTTCCGTCTCGTGCACCTCGACGGGCAGGGTCGTCGCGCCTGCATAGGCCAGATAGCGTGCGCGATGCTGGCCGTTGCGGAACGACGCGACGCCGACCTTCGACAGGCCGGGGATGCCGAGCAGCGTTCGCGTTCTCGTCTCGCGAAACGTGATGTACGGCATGTCCGCAATCCTGTCCTGTTCAGGATCGAGGAATTCGCGAATGCCCGCGGCTTTTCCAGGGGCCCAGTACAGAACAGAGGGCAACACATAGTCCGTCGTGTCTCGGTCGGCACATGCCAGCAGTTTCGTCAGGTCGATCGTCACGACCCGATGGCGCGTATCGTCAGACGAGAACACCCGCTTGAGGTGCGTATAGGCATAGGGTGTGTGCCCGGGAAGCTGGATAACCCAGACTTCTACGCCATTTTCCTGTGCGTGGGCGAGTGCCATTGTTTCCTCTGATGTCGCAAGCGGCCTTATTGATTCCAGTTTAGCAGCGCGATTGCAGCGGCGAGGCGGGACAATACCCGAAATAGGAAATCGGAGCGATTCGCGGCAGAACCTGAACCACGAGCAAAACCGCTTAGAGGAAGGGTGGTGCAATCGCATGCGGTCATGTGTCGGCGATCGATATCGACAGGTCACGAGAATATCGCGATACTGCCCGCGGACATGATGCACCGCGCGAATTTCATCGAAGATTCATACAGTGTCGGGGAACCCGGGGCGCGGCCCATCGTAAGTACAGCGCTGGCAGATTGACCGGAGAAAAACCATGTCGTCGAAACTTGAAATCGAGTACCCCGATTACTGTTTCACCGCGAGGCTCGAAATCAGGGCGTCCGGGCGGACAGGTGTGGTCGACTGGCATCTCGAATCCGATTCGCGAAGCAAGACGCTTGCGTGGATCGTGTTCGATCGCTTTCTCGAGCGGCATGATTTCGTCGATGAAGAGGATGCGCGTGCCAACATCGTCGACTGGCTGGAGCGGCTGGCCGATCCGAGGTCGGGCGCGCCGGTCGAAATGGCGAAGGCGAACGCGGTTGCTGCCGGGGCGGTGGCGATGGGCGTATCGACCACATCGACTGCCGAAATCGTCGGCGAAACCGTCATCGATATCGCGGGCGAACTCGACTGGATAGAGATGGTCGCAGAATGGCTTTTCAGCTGACCGTCACGATGACGAAACCCGCTTGTCATGACGCGAGTCACGGCGTTCGCAAAATGCGGTTTCGAAAAAATCGGTGCAAGAAAATGAAACCAGAATCGTGTCGATCGGAAAAATAGAATAAACCTGCTTTGACAACACCTGCGACTTACCGGAGACTGGGCCCGGGCTGAAAATATCCGATTGAATTAAAACAAAATAAAACTCCAGACATGAAAAGAAGAACGCTGTTGACGGCGGGAGCGATCGTTGTCGCTGCCGGCCTGGCAGGCTGCACTGCCATGCTGTTCGAAGACGGCCATTACGAAGAGACAGTCGACCGATTCCTCGTCAGCGAGGACGGCAAGCAATTCGTCGTGCTCGGCAAGAAATATCACTACATCTTCGATATGCCGGACCATCTCGGCGCGGTGCTGGCATCGCCTTACCGGAAATCGATCGAGGCGTCGCTATCTGGGTTCGTCGCGCAGGGCAGCAAGATTTCGGGCGAATTCTCGCTGCGGCTCCACCGCGATCACATGACCGATGAGGACTGGAATCGTGCGCTGGAGGACGGCTTCACGAAGCTCGGAGACTGGGATCTGGGGATGAAGGGTGAACTGGCCGGATCGCGCTATCTCGCCGATGGTTTTGCGCAGGGCAAGACATGGTCGTCGTTTGCGCATTCGTACAAGATCCCGGTCACCGACCGCATCACGACGGCGGGCAAGGCCGTGCGCGTGCTCGCGACGCCTGTCACGCTCGCGGCCGACGGCGTGATGATGATCGGGGCCGTGGTGCTGTCGCCCATCATCGTGGTGATGCTCGCGCCGGTCGCGGGCGTTGCGCTCGGACCGTGACGCGATCCGCGCGGCACGCGGGCGAACCAATTGCTGCGGCATTGTCACCAAATGGTGAGTTGCCGCACAGATCGTTGCGCGGCCCACGCTCACAATTTGGTCGGTTGACCGTTCTTCCCCGGCCCGGTCAACCGTTTCCCCGCTCGCTCGCGCAGGAGCGGGGCTTTTTGCCCGTCCGACGCGGGAAGGCTGCGTCGACGGAACCGGACAGGCGTCCGGCGGGCGGCGTGAGCGCATCGATTGCGCACCCCGGCATCCGTTCGCCTGATCCGCACGAATCGCTTTCCTCGTGCCTGGGCGAACCCTCAGGCCCATCGCCGGTTTCGGCCGGTGATGCCTTGGTCCCGGCGGCGCGCAAGCAGGCCGCCGGGATATTTTTTGCGCCGGATGCGTTGCATCACGTGTCGCACAGCGGGCAGGTCGACTCGCTCAGCCAGCCTGTTCGACGCTGGTTTCCCATCCGTCGTAATCCCCGCCGAGTGCACGCACTTCGTGGTTGATCGCGATCGTATGGCGCGTGATGTCGGCCAGCGCCATGGTGCCTTCATGCGAAAACCGGACCGCCGACTTGCCGTCCTCGGTGGGCGCCACCGATTCGACCGGATAGCCTTTCGATTCGGCCCAGTCCGCGAACTGATGCGCGTCGCTCGGGTCGGGGAAGTACGCCCAGTGCATCACGCGCCGGCTTACGTCGCTGGCGTCGCCTTTCTTCCGCAATTCATCCAGCACGCGCATGTCGCGCATGATCAGCCAGTCGTCATCGGTCGGGTAGAGCGTCTGCCAGTACGCTTCCTTGTCCGGATCGTCCTGATGCGCGTACTGAAGGGCGTAAGTCGTCTGATCGGCCAGCGCGTCGACGATCTCCGCCGCTGCTTCTTCATCGAACGGCACGTAGAAAAGGAAATCGCGGTGGCCGTCGACGGTGATGCGGCCCACCTGCACGCCGCCTTTCGCGGTAATCGTGGCGTCGAGCAGATCCTCGATCGTTGCGAGGTCGGCGAATTCGTCGCCGCTCGGCAGGCCTTCCGGTGTCGGATGCGCAAAGGGCACGCGCACGCTGAGCAGCGACGTGCGCGGATCGCCCTCGGCGAGTTCCGCAAAGCTGTGGTTGAAGCTGATGAAAGCCTGATGGTCGCCCATTCTGGCAGGGAAGGTTCCCCAGGCGTCGGTCATGTGTTTCTCCCGTGCACGATTGTCTGTTGACGGTTGTAAAGCGTCCCAATGTATCATCGAAAATCACGTGGGCCGGAGAAGCGCGCATGATCGCCAATCTGGGCATCCTGGTGCCGGTCGAAGACGATCGCTTCCGGGCGGTGGTGGATTGCTATCGGTTGGCGCTCGCGCTGCCCGTGCATGCCGAAGGCGTATCGGCTGCGGGGAATCCGTGGCATCGCTTTGTCGTGGGTGGGGCGACGCTGACCATCCATACGGGTAGCGGTGGCCAGTTTCCGTACCCTGGGTTTCGTCCGACCGGCCATGGCATTGCGTTGGCCATCGAAGTGGCGCATGTGTCGGAAGCCGTCGCGCGACTGGAGTCGTGTCGCGTCAGTATCCTGAACGAATGGGACTACGGCGACGGCACGATCGCGATTTCCGTGGCCGATCCGGCGGGAAACGTCTGCGAGATCTGGGGCCGTCCGTGACCGCGTATCGGTACGGCGGGCCGCAAAAAATTCGAAGGAGATGCCGATGTCGATGTTTGCGGTGAATGGCGTGCGAATCGATCCGCTCAGCGCGCGCGTGACGCACGTGCGCTGGGCGGCCGTGAATCCGGCTGACCGGTCGTGGGCGGCGCCGCCCAGCGAAGCACCGGTGGCGGACGTGGCGCGCGCGCTCGCGTCCGGAAACGATGTCCGCGCAATCTTCTCGGCATCGGACGCCACCGCGATCGGGCCCCGGCTGAAGCGCGTGCTGTATCGCGATGCATCGGAAGGCATCGAGCTCGACATCGATGCAACGAACGAGTCGCGTACTTTGCGCGACCTGCCGCAAATCTGACCGGCGCGGCATGCGTCAGCGATGGCGCGTGCCGCCGCATGGAGGGCGGCACCTGGCCGAATGGCCGCTCGCGCGACGTCGATCGCGAGGAGTAGTATTGGATGACCGTCATGCTGCATTGGCGGTTGCGCCGAACGGTCTGACGGGCACGTGATTTTGAGCCAGCCCGTTTTACCGGAAGCGAACATCGCAAACGCGTACGAGATCATGTCGAGACCGCTCATCGCCCTGTTGGCATCCGCTCTTTGTCTGGCATTGTCGGCTTGCCAGGCCGCGCCCGAGCCGTCTCCGCTACCGTCGCCCGACACCGCGTCGGTTGCCGCGGCCGTGCCGGCATCGTCGCCGTCCGAGCCGATCCGTGGCGTCGGCCAGGCACCTCATCTGGCAGGGCAGAGCCACTGGGCCACTGGTCAATGCACGACCAACGGTACCGTCAAGGTGTGCAACTGAACATGACCGATGCCGACGGAGCGTGGCCCGTTCCGCGCGGACGAAGGCGCGTTGTCGTGGGTCGATGCTCACCTTCGTCGATCCCGACCATTTTCCGGCGACAGACAGCCTGTCTCGGCGCTTCGATCGGGTGTCCGGCCCCGATGAGCCGGTTGTCGTCGATATGGGCGATTGCGCGATGAACGACGAAAGCGAAACCACCGGTTCGTCCGGCTGGCATGTCGATCCCGACGCGGAAACTGTCGTCGGCCGGTTGCCGATGACGCTGGCGGTTGACGGCCGGAGCCTGAAAGGAAGGGCGATCGCGTGCGCGGTGCTGGCCGTGGCGAGCCTGTGCGGTTACGCGGCCGCGCCGGCGCTTTGGCCGGTGGCGGCACTGGCCGTGTTGCTGGCGCTGGCGGGGGCCGCCTTCTTCGTGTCGTCGCGACGCAGGATGGCGCTGCAGGTCGACGAGACGGGCTTCAGGCTGATCGGGGCTTTGCGCGAGCAACCCGTCACGCGATGGCGTGACGTCACCGAATTCCGGATCATCAGCGTTGCCGGAAATCGCTACATCGGCTACCAGTTCTCGGCGCTTTCATCGCGCAACAAGGTACCGGGTGGCGTGATGCTGCCGATCGCCCGGTTTGCCGATCTGCCGCTCGATGCGGTGGCCGGATTGCTGGAGGCATGCCGCCGGCAGTTCGGCGTGCCGGGCAACGAGGTCGACCTGACGGGCCGATGACGCCCGATGCGGGGAACCCGCGTGCGCCGATCCCCGGGAAAACAAAAAAATGTCCGCCGCCGTGTCGATTTCCGCCGGGTTCGTCCGTCGTAGCATCGGAGGCGTGCGCATCGCGCGTCCGTCCCGATTCCGATACGACAACCGCCCGAAGGAGCGACACCCATGTCCACGTCCGTCAAACCGATCCCGGAAGGGATGCGCACGCTGACGCCGCACCTGATCTGCGCCGGCGCAATCGCAGCCATCGATTTCTACAAGCGCGCGTTCAATGCGAGCGAACAGTTTCGCCTGGCGATGCCCGACGGCCGGCTCGCGCACGCGTGCCTCGTGATTGGCGATTCGACACTGATGCTGGTGGATGAAATGCCCGAGCACGGCGCGCTCGGGCCGAAGGCACTGAAAGGCACGTCGGTGTGCCTGCACCTGTACGTGCCGGACACCGACGCGGCGATCGCGAAGGCGGTCGCGGCCGGCGCGACGGTCACGATTCCGGCTGCCGACATGTTCTGGGGCGATCGCTACGGACAGGTCGAGGATCCGTTCGGCCATCGCTGGTCGCTCGCGACGCATCAGCGCGACCTGACGCCCGAGCAGATCGCGGAGGCCATGGCCAGCGCGCCGCCGTGCGGAAGCTGACGCAACCACGCAGCCGCAGTTGAGCGGCGGGGCGGCCGGGTGGTGGCAGGCGCCTGCGCCCGGTCCGCCCGCGCTTACGTGCCGGCCGTCTTGCCGCGCTGCTTGTCCTCGTACATCCGTTGATCGGCCGATGCGAGCAGGTCGGCCACGTCGCGATGGTGTGCGGGATCGTAGTCGACGTGGCCGACACTGAACCGGATGTCATAGCCGCGTGCGTCGGCCGCGTTGCGCAGCGCGAGCGCCTGCGTCACGCGTTCGACCGGCTCGGCAACGTCGGCCGGATCGGTGGCGCTCAGCAGCACGACGAACTCGTCGCCGCCAAGCCGTGCGACCACGTCGCTGTCGCGCAGCGCGCCCGTCAGCGTGTCGGCGAAGGCCTTGAGCGCGTGGTCGCCTTCGGCGTGGCCGAAGCGGTCGTTGATCGACTTGAAATCGTTCAGGTCGAAGAACAGCAGCACCGCGTGACGGTCGAGGCGATCGCACAGGCTCAGCACGTGGCGGGCGAGAATCTCGAAGCCGCGCCGGTTGGTCAGTTGCGTGAGCTCGTCGGTGGTCGCGAAATGCAGCGCGGCGATCTCGCGCTCGGTCATGTGGGCGAGATCGCCGAGCAGCGCGAGTTCGTCGGGTTCGAGCGAGCGCGGCCGCGTGTCGATCAGGCACAGCGTGCCGATGGGTGCGCCGTTCGGCGCAGTGAGCGGTCGACCGGCGTAAAAGCGGATGCCGGGCGCGCCGGTGACGAGCGGATTGTCGTGGAAGCGATTGTCGTTCAGCGCATCCTGGATCACCATCGTATTGCCCTCGAGCAGCGCATGGGCGCAGAACGACACGTCGCGCGACGTTTGTGTGACGTCGAGCCCGGCATGGCTCTTGAACCACTGCCGATCGGCGTCGACGAGGCTGACGAGTGCGATCGGTACATCGAACAGCCTGCGTGCGAGACGCGTCAGGCGATCGAAGCGCTCTTCGGGTGGCGTGTCGAGGATCGAGAGCGAATGAAGCGTATCGAGCCGGGCCGCCTCGTCGGCCGGTTTCGGTGCGATTTGCATGGGCCTTGCCTTTTGTCCCGGCTGCGACGCCGGTTACGGGATCGTATGTCGGACAGTATCGCGCATTGTTCGGCGCATCGCCACGTTGCGAATCCGCCGGCCGGTGGTTTCGGCCCGGCGCGAATCGATGCAGATCGGGTGCGAAGCAGGCGCCATGGGCCCGCGTTTCGCCCCGATGCTCAATCGGAGGCGCGATACCTCAAGGTGCCCGGCGCAGTGCCGTAAACAGGACGAGTCCATTCGTTCATCGCTTCCCATCGCACCATGGTTCGATTCCTGTACGCGGGCTATCTCGCGTTTGCGCTGTATCTTCTTTATCCGATGGTCCAGAACACGCTGGCATTCGGCGTCGTTTGCGTGAGCAGCGCGCTGCCCGGCGGTTTGCCGACGTCTTCGGCAAGCGGCGCGAGCGGACACGCGAATCGCTGTGCGCCGACGACGCAGGCCGGTGCGGCGACCGCGCGGACGCCCGACATCCATTGAGTGCGGCGGCGCGCTGGCCATTCGGCTGAATTGAGCTTCGCGCCGCGCTCGCCGATCATCAGCAACACGGCGGATCGAACACGGGGCAAGCGCCGCGCGGCCTGCGTCAATAGCTGGAGCGGTACGGCGTGCCCTGGTCGAAGCGGCTTTGCCAGTGCGTGAGATAGCGCGACGCGAGTTGCGGGTTGTTCCACACCACGACGACGTTCTCGGAATTGCGGCTGGCCGCCGATGCGCTGTAGTTGAACGAGCCCGTTTCGACGTGCTCTGCGTCGATCACGAGGTACTTGTCGTGATGGATCGCATAGGCGTCGATCGTGCGCGTCGGGATACCTGCGTTGACGAGCAGGTTCAGCGCCTGCTTGCTGCTTTTTGCGCGATTGCCCTTGTCGTCGACGACCACCGCGACATTCACGCCGCGTCGCTTGGCCGCGAGCAGTGCGCGCGTGACAGGCGGCGACGTGAACGAATAGGCGGCGACGCGGATCGAGCTGCGCGCGGCGCCGATTGCTTTCAGCACGAGCGCTTCGGCACCGCCGTCGGGCGAAAACGCCGATTCGACGACCTGTGTCGCGGGTGCTTCGTGAGTAGGGGCCGGCAGCCAACGCGACACGAGGTCGATCGCCTGCTGAAGCAGCGATTCACTTTGCGTCTTGCCGAAGGCGGCGAACGGAGTGGCGAGCAGGGAGGCGGCGAGACAGGCAGCGGCGAGGCGATTGCGCGACAACATCTTGGACAGCGAACAATTTCGAGACAGCGGGCCGTGAGTGTAACGCAGACGTGGCGGCCCGGTCACGCGTGGATGAGACGGGATGACGCATCGCGATGACCGCGATGGCAGAGGCGGTGACGCAAAGTTGCGTTGTGCGGGATCCGAGTGCGTGATCGGGTTGGTCCGCGGATGGGGACGATAGCAGCGCGCGATTGCGCGTGCGATGGTGGTGGAATGGCAGCGTATAAGCCATGCGCGAGTGCAGCCGGGCGGGTTCGATGCGGCCCGTGACAGCAGCGCGAGTGCGACTAACGATCTGCGTGCGTTACGCGTTCATTCATGGATGCACGACGCTGCGTCAATCCTCGGCCGCGGGAGCCCCGGCCGCCTCGGCTGCAATCCAACCGGGGCCACGCTCCGGCTGCACGTCGCGTGCGTCGAGCGGTTCGCCGCACGCGGAGCATACGGTGACCGCATGCATCAGATGGCCGCACGTGCGGTGACGCAACTGCACCGGCGGCCCCTGGCCGTCGTCTTTCCAGCGGTCGCCCCACGCCGTCAGCGCGAGCAGGGTCGGGTAGAGGTCGAGGCCCTTGTCCGTCAGCCGGTATTCGAACCGCGGCGGCCGCTCCTGGTACGCGCGCTTGACCAGCACGCCTTCGTCGACGAGTCGCGCGAGCCGTTCGGCCAGCACATGGCGCGTGAGGCCAAGCTGGGCCTGGAACGCGTCGAAGCGGCGGCAGCCGAGGAACGCGTTGCGGAGGATCAGCATGGTCCAGCGGTCGCCGAGCACGGCGAGCGTACGCGCGACCGAACAGTTCAGCGTGCCGATGTCATCCCATTTCATCGTCGAGTCTCTTGCGTCCTTTGCGGCGGTTCGGCGAAATAGCGGGTTCGATTATAGAACCCGTCTTCGGTTGCAACGGGCCCGGCCACGTTGACAACGGGCGCCGTCGTTGCCAATAATGAGTTCCAATTTAGAACTTACTCGCGCGGCGACGCGCTTTCAACCCGGAGACAACCCGATGAACCCGCTTTCCCTGTCTGGTCTCGATCTGTTGCGCGCGGCGGTATCGGGCGATGCGCCGCTCGCGTCGATTTCCGAGACGATCCCGATGCGTCCGCTCGACGTCGAACTCGGTTATGTGAAGTTTTCGGCGCGAGCGGACGGCCGGCACCTGAATCCGCTCGGTGGCGTGCACGGCGGGTTCGCCGCGACGGTGCTCGATTCGGTCACCGGGTGCGCGGTGCATTCGATGCTGGATGCGGGCGTCGGCTACGGCACGGTCGACCTGCATGTGAAGATGCTGCGGCCCGTGCCGCGCGACGTCGATCTGGTCGCGGAAGGGCGCGTGATTCACCTGTCGCGCTCGCTGGGCGTCGCGGAGGGCACGCTGAAGACTGCGGACGACAAGATCGTTGCGCATGCGTCGGCAACCTGTTTCATCCAGCGGCCGCAGTGACGGCGGGCGGGAGCGCCATCGTCCGGGCCGGCGCGTGAACCTCGTTGCCGGCGCCGAAGGCCGCCTGTAAGCGTGGGCGGCGCCTGTCTGAAGCAGTCGCTTCAATGTGATAGCGTTCCTGCTTTCCACCGACGCGACAGGAACAGCATGGAATACCGCACACTTGGCGATTCGGGCATCGAGGTCAGCCTGATCGGCCTGGGCACGATGACGTGGGGCGAGCAGAATTCGGAGCGCGACGCGCATGAGCAGATCGACTACGCGATCGGGCAGGGCGTCACGCTGATCGATGCCGCAGAGATGTATCCGGTGCCGCCGAAACCCGATACGCAGGGGCGCACCGAGGCGTACATCGGCACCTGGCTCGCGCAGCATCGCGCGCAGCGCGAGCGCATCGTGCTCGCGACGAAAATCGCGGGGCCGGCGCGGCAGCCGCACAATCCGCGCCATATTCGCGGCGAAGGCAACCAGTTCGACCGCAAGAACCTGACCGAAGCGCTCGACGGCAGCCTCAAGCGCCTGCAGACCGACTACGTCGATCTCTACCAGCTGCACTGGCCCGATCGCAGCACGACGACGTTCGGCCGTCCCGCCTATCCGTGGGTCGACGACGCCTATACGGTGCCGATCGAGGAAACCCTCGGCGTTCTCGCGGAATTCGTGAAGGCCGGCAAGGTGCGTGCGATCGGCGTGTCGAATGAAACGCCGTGGGGCGTCGCGCAGTTCCTGCGCGCGGCCGAGAAGCTCGGGCTGCCGCGCATCGCGAGCATCCAGAATCCGTACAGCCTGCTGAACCGCACGTTCGAAAACGGGCTGTCGGAATTCACGCATCGCGACGGCGTCGGCCTGCTCGCGTATTCGCCGCTCGCGTTCGGCTGGCTGTCCGGCAAGTACGAGAACGGTGCGCGTCCGGCCGGCGCCCGCATCACGTTGTTCGAACGCTTCCAGCGCTACAGCAAGCCACAGGCCGTCGAGGCGACGTCGCGCTATGTCGCGCTCGCGCGGCGTCACGGGCTGTCGCCCGCGCAGCTCGCGCTGGCGTTCGTCAACAGCCGGCCGTTCACGCGCAGCAACCTGATCGGGGCGACGTCGCTCGAGCAGTTGAAGGAGAACATCGGCAGCGTCGACGTGAAGCTGTCCGACGAGATCCTCGCCGAGATCGACGCGCTGCACGAACTGCAGCCGAACCCGGCGCCTTGACCGGAAGCCGGTGGCGCCCGGCCCGCGCGGCAGCGATGCCGCGGCGGGCCGCACCGGCGGCGCATCGCTACGCCGTCGGTTCTTCCGTTATCGCATCTTGAGCCGCGTGCGCGCGACGAACAGCGCGGCGAGGCTCAGCAGCGCGCACCCCATCAGATAGAGCGCCGGCGACAGCCGGTTCCCGGTCGCGCTGATCAGCCAGGTGATGACGAACGGCGCGAAGCCGCCGAACAGCGTGACACCCGTGTTGTAGCTGACCGCGAGCCCCGTTGCGCGGGTCTGCGACGGGAACAGCTCGGCCATCAGCGCCGGCAGCGCGCCGCAGTACATCGCCTTCAGCGCACCGATCCAGACCAGGGCGGCGAGCATCGTCGCGAACGACGCGTGACGCGTAAGCCACGCGAACGTCGGGTACACGGTGACGAGCATCAGGACCGCCGCGACCGCCATCATGCGGATCCGACCGGTGCGATCGGACAGGTGGCCGACGACCGGCGTGACGAGCGTGAGCACGAAGCCGGTCGCGAGCGTGGCAGCGAAGCCCGTCGAGGCGGGCAGGCCGAGCTGCTTGATCGCGTAAGTCGGCATGTACAGGATCATGTAGTTGATCGCGGTCGAGATCACGAGCGCGCCGATCGACAGCAGCACCCGCACCTTTTGTTCCGCGAACAGCTCGCGCACGGGCGCTTCCGAACGTGCCTGCGTCTTGAACTCGACGCCCTCGTCGACGTAGCGGCGGATATACAGCCCGACCGGGCCGATCGCGAGCCCGAACAGGAACGGCACGCGCCAGCCCCAGCTTTCGAGTTGCGCGGTCGTCAGCGTGGCGGTCAGCAACGCGCCGAAGCCCGATGCGAGCAGCGTCGCGAGGCCCTGGCTCGCGAACTGCCAGCTCGACATGAAACCGCGCCGCTGCGGTGCGTGCTCGACGAGGAACGCGGTCGAGCTCGCGAATTCGCCGCCCGCGGAAAAGCCTTGCATCAGCCGCGACAGCATGATCCCGAGCGGCGCGAGCAGGCCGATCGACGCGTAGGTCGGCATCAGCGCGATCAGCAGCGTGCCGGCCATCATCATCGCGATCGACAGCAGCAGCGACGCCTTGCGGCCCGCGCGATCCGCGTACGCGCCGAGCACGAAGCCGCCGATCGGCCGGATCAGGTAGGACAGCCCGAACGTGCCGAGCGTCAGCATCAGCGACGTTGCTTCGCTGGTGGCGGGGAAGAACAGCTTGGCGATCGTCACCGCGAAGAAGCCGTAGACGATCAGGTCGAACCATTCGAGGGCGTTGCCGATCGACGCCGCGAAGATGATGCGCCGGATCTTCGCGGCGCTGGGGCGGGCGGCTTCCTGCGAGGTCAGGGTGGTCGTATTCATCGTGTGTGCAGGTCCCGTGAAAGGGCGAAGCGCGTTACAGGGCGGCGCCGGCCTCGGCGGGCGCCGTGCGGCGAGCGGTCGGCGCGTCGTCGCCGAGATCCCAGAAGAGGCCGGCCATTATCTGCAGCCCCTCGCTGACGACGCTCGCGAGCAGGTGCTCGTCCGGTGCGTGCTGCGAGCACGCCGGGTACGAGTGCGGCACCCACAGCGTCGGCAGCCCGAGCGTGTCGGCGAACACTTCGTTCGGCAGCGTGCCGCCGAGATTCGGCAGGATCGCGGGCTTCTTGCCGGTGGTCCGCGCCAGCGACGCGACGGCCCAGCGCACCCACGGATCGTCGGGCGGCACGCGCGTCGCCGGTGCGCCGCGTTCGACGTCGATCTCGATGTCGGCGAAGCCGTGTGCATCGAGGTGCGTGCGCAGATGCGCGTGCAGCGCCTCCCAGTCGGTGCCGACGACGAAGCGCAACTGGCAGTGCGCGTACGCGGCGGGCGGGATCGCGTTGACGGGGTGCTCGGGGTTGCCGGCCTTGAACGCGAGGATCTCGAACGTGTTCCAGCCGAACACGCGCTCGGGCGCGGTGAGGCCGGGCTCGCCCCAGTCGGCGTCGAGCGCCGGATCGCCGGGGCCGCCGCCGACGGAGAGGTCGGCGAGCGCATCGCGCACGGCCGCCGGAATCGGCGGCGGACGCAGCCCCGCGACGCGAATCGCACCGCGCGCGTCGACGAGGCTCGCGAGCGCATGCGCGAGCACGATCGCCGGATTGCGCAGCAGCCCACCCCAGTTGCCGGAGTGATGCGCGCCGTCACGGGCGCGCAGGCTCAGCTTGAAATTGACCGAGCCGCGCGAGCCGAGGAACACCGTCGGGCGCGCGGCGGCGATGCGCGGGCCGTCGGAGGCGATCAGCACGTCGGCCGCGAGCGCGTCGCGCTCCTGGCGGCACAGTGCGTCGAGCCCCGGCGAACCCGTTTCCTCGCCCATCTCGATCAGCAGCTTTGCGTTGAAGCCGAGCCGGCCGCCGCGCGCGTCGAGCACGCTCGCCAGCGCGGCCAGGTTGATGGTGTGCTGGCCCTTGTTGTCGGCGCTGCCGCGGCCGTACCAGCGGTCGCCGTCGGCCGTCAGCGTCCACGGCGACAGCGGCGCGCGCCACTGCGCGTCGTAGCCGCGCACGACGTCGCCGTGGCCGTAGATCAGCACGGTCGGCAGCGCGTCGTCTTCGTGGCGCGAGGCGAGCAGGAACGGGCCGCCGCCGTCGACGGGATTGTCGACGATCCGCGACGTGAAGCCGAGGCGCGCGGCTTCGGGGGCGATCTCGTCGGTCAGGTAGGCGCGCAGCGCGGCTTCATTGCCGCTTTCCTGGCTTTCGGTGCGCAGGCCGACGCGGCGGCTCAGGGTCGTGAAGAACGCACCGGATTCGAACTGGTCCAGCGCGTGCTGGATGGCGGCGGTACGGCTCAAGTCGGGTCTCCTCTGACGGGTTCGCCGCACGCGCCGGATCGGGCATGCAGCGTGAAGTGCGATCGATTCTAGGAAGTCGTTTTTTTTGTCACAATGATCGAATTTCGAACCTTTCTTTGCCGAAAAGGCAAAGCGGCAAGCCCGGCAGACGGGCGGAGACAGAGCGATGGCGGCTTTCCTGCATGGCCTGGCGTTGCGGTATTTCGTCGAGGTGGCGCGCACCGGCTCGATCAGCGACGCGTCCGCGCGGCTGCACGTGGCCGTATCGGCGATCAGCCGCCAGATCGCGAAACTGGAGAGCGAGCTCGGCGCACCGCTGTTCGAGCGCCGGCCGCGCGGAATGGCGCTGTCGGAGGCCGGCGAGCGGCTGCTGGCGTTCGCGCAGCGCAGCCTGCTGGAGGCCGAGCACGTGATGAAGGACATCGGCGGGCTCGACGCGCTGCACGGCAGCCTGCTGAAGATCGCGTGCTCGGAAGGGTTCGCGATCGACTTCCTGCCCGGCACGCTGGCCAGCTTCAAGGCGCGCCATCCGGGTGTCGATTTCTCCGTATGGGTGGTGTCGCCGGCGGACGCGACGCGGCGTGTGCGCGACGGCGATGTGGACATCGCGTTGAGCTTCAGCCTCGCGCCGGAGAAGGGCGTGCGCGTCGACCACTCCGAGCGCGCGCCGATCTTCGCGCTCGTGCGGCACGACCACCCGCTCGCGACGCGGGAAGCCGTGTCGCTCGCCGATGTCGCGCGTCACCCGCACGTGCTGCCCGAGGCCGGCACGACGGTGCGCCAGCTGATCGACATCGCGTGCGCGCTCGACGGGCTGCTGCTCGAGCCGGAACTGACGAGCAACAACACGGCGGCGATGTACGGTTACGCGCGCCGTACGGGCGCGGTGATGTTCACGGGGCTGCTGTCGGTGCGTGACCGCTGCGCCGCGGACGGCTTCGTCGTCGTGCCCGTGACGAACCCGCAGTTGCGCGAGCGCAGCATCCAGGTGCAGACGATGGCGGGGCGCGATCTGCCCGCGTCGGTTCGCGCATTCCGCGACCATCTGATCGACGCGATGCAGGCCGCGTCGGCGCCGCCGACTGCCGCGCGCGGCCCGAGAGGCCGGCCCGTGAGATAATCGTCAATCCGCCTTCCGTGCCCATGCGGCTCATCGAGCCGCATCGCCCCCGTTCGACGCCAAATTGAAGAACCTGATTGTCACCCTCGATCGCGCCGGCGAGTTCGACGAGATCATCGACGTGCGCACGCCGCTCGAGTTCGCCGAGGACCATATTCCCGGCGCGCTGAACGCGCCCGTGCTCAGCAACGAGGAGCGCGTGCTCGTCGGTACGATGTACCGCCAGGTGTCGCCGTACGAGGCGACCCGGGTCGGCGCGGCGATGGTCGCGCGCAACATCGCGCGCCATCTCGACACGACGTTCGCCGACCGTCCGCGCAACTGGCGGCCGCTGATCTATTGCTGGCGCGGCGGCAAGCGCTCGGGCTCGATGACGACCTGGTTCAACCTGATCGGCTGGAAGGCGCGCCAGCTCGACGGCGGCTACAAGTCGTACCGCCAGTCGGTGTGCGCGACGCTCGACTCGCTGCCGACGCGCTTTCGCTACATCGCGCTCGTCGGCCATACGGGCTGCGGCAAGACGCGTCTGCTGAACGCACTGCGCGACGTGGGCGCGCAGACGCTGGATCTCGAGGCGCTTGCGTGCCATCGCGGTTCGTTGCTCGGCGCGCTGCCGGGCAAGCCGCAGCCGGCGCAGAAGGGGTTCGATTCGGGGCTCGTCGAAACACTCGGACGTTTCGACCCCGAATGGCCGGTGTTCGTCGAGTCGGAAAGCCGCAGGATCGGGCTCGTGCAGTTGCCGATCGCGTTGATCGAAGCGTTTCACGCAGGGCCGTGGGTGCATGTCGACGCGGCGCATGACGAGCGCATCGCATTTCTCCTCGACGATTACGCCCACCTGTTCGACGAACCGGATGCGTTCAAGGCGCAGCTCAATCGGCTGATCGGCCTGCACAGCCGCGAGCAGGTGACGCACTGGAAGGCGCTGATCGATGCGGACGCGCGGGCCGAACTGTTCACCGAACTGATCGACAAGCATTACGATCCGGCCTACGCACGGACCTACCGCGCGGCATACAACAAGCCGAACCGGGTGCTGACGTTCACGTTCCGGCCCAACGCCGCCGATGGGCGCGAGCAGGCGCGTGCGCTGCTGGCCCAGCTCGCACAGGCCGGGCTACCCGCATCGGCCGCGTTTGCTGCAGGCGCGACATTCGAAACTGACCAAAACCAATCGACCACCACACGATGACGACCACACGCACCCAACCCAATCCGGCCCTCGGCTGGATGACCTTCCTGCTGATCGCGGTCGCGGGACTGTTCTATGTGAAATGGTTTCCGTACTACAACAAGGCGTTCGTGGCCGCCGAGCACCATTCGATCGGCCAGTCGATCCTGATGGGCACGTCGGCGACCGC
Organism: Burkholderia sp. Tr-20390; assembly: GCF_017104595.1. Lineage (NCBI taxonomy): Bacteria > Pseudomonadati > Pseudomonadota > Betaproteobacteria > Burkholderiales > Burkholderiaceae > Burkholderia > Burkholderia sp. Tr-20390. The sequence goes on from NZ_JAAGPC010000027.1 coordinate 49,293, forward strand.
GCCCGAGCCGTCGCTGAAGGCCGCGCTCGACTACGCGTGGGCGTACGGCAAGGCGATCTGGCAGGCGATGGTGCTGGGCCTGCTGCTCGGTTCGGCCGTGCAGGCGCTGCTGCCCGCGCACTGGGTCGCGCGCGTGCTCGGCCGCACCGGCTTCGGCAGCGTCGCCGCGGGCGGCCTGCTGTCGCTGCCCGGCATGATGTGCACGTGCTGTGCGGCGCCGGTCGTCGCGGGGCTGCGTGCGCGCCATGCATCGCCGGGCGGCGCGGTCGCGTTCTGGCTCGGCAACACGGTGCTGAACCCGGCGGCGCTGGTGTTCATGGGCTTCGTGCTCGGCTGGCACTGGAGTGCGCTGCGCCTCGTGCTCGGCATCGCGATGGTGTTCGGGATCGGCTATTTGCTGAACCGTATCGCACGCCCTGAAGACCGCAGCATCGACGATGTGCAGCTCGCCGCGCTGGCGGCCGAGCAGGCCGCGGCCGGCAATCCGTTCGTTCGCTGGATGAAGCTGCTTGCGCGCATGGCCGTGCGGCTCGTGCCCGAATACATCGTGCTCGTGCTGCTGCTCGGCGCCGCGCGCGCGTGGCTGTTCCCGCATATCGGCCCGGACATCGGCAATCATCTCGGCTGGATCATTGCATTCGCGGTTGCGGGCATGCTGTTCGTGATCCCGACGGCCGGCGAGGTGCCGATCATCCAGGCGATGCTGTCGCTCGGCATGGGCGTCGGCCCGGCCGCCGCGCTGCTGATGACGCTGCCGCCGATCAGCGTGCCGTCGCTCGCGATGCTCGCGCGTTCGTTCAAGCCGTACATGCTGGCCATCGTCGCGACGCTCGTCGTCGTGTTCGGGATCGCGAGCGGCCTGCTCGCGGTCGCGCTCGGGTTCTGACGCGCGCAGGCGGCGCGCCAGCAGGGCGCAATCGTGGTATTCATCCGGCGCCGCCGTTTCACGCGTGCGGCGCCATTTACAAGAAGCAAACAGGAAAACGCATGACCCAACCGAAGATCCATCCTCGACTCGAAAAGGCGCTGACGCGCGGCGATCTCGCGATCCGCCAGGCCAATTCCGCGCGGGCGACTGCCGTGCTGAACGCACTCGGCACGATGATCATCGAGGCCTCCGCAACGATCGGCGTCGAGGCCAGCATCGACATTCCGCAGGGCGACCGCATTTACGATCCGGTCAACGGCCTGTGGCCGCAGAAAATGCTGGTGTCGTTCGACGGCCCGGTGGACGAAGCCGACAAGGAAGAGCTGCGCACGGTGTATCTGGTGGCCGACGATCCGGGCACGCAGTTCCGCGTCGAATGGCATCGCGCGGACGGCAAGCTCGGCCGCCAGGAAGGCGGCCCGCTCGCGACCGTCGCGTTCCTGACCGACGTCGAAATCCCGTGGAGCGACGACGACGAGTAAGGTCGTCGCAGGAAGCCGGCGCCCGTGCGCCGGCCGTCAGCGCATCATCCGCCGCCGGAACAGCCACGCGGACAGCAGGAATCCGCCGACCGCGTAACCGGCGAGCACCGCGACATGCAGTGCGACGTCGGTTGCCGGCCGGCCGAGCATCGCGGGCCGGATCAGCTCGACGGCATTCGCGAGCGGCAGCGCCTGCGCCGCGTGCTGTGCGATCGGCGGCAACTGCGTGATCGGGAAGAACACACCCGACAGCAGCAGCATCGGCGTCAGCACGAGCGTCTGATAAAACATGAAGAAATCGTAGGACGGCGCGAGCGCCGTGACGATCATCGCGATGCTGGCAAACGCGAGGCCTGCGAGCGCGATCACGGGCAGCGCCGCGAGCATCGACGGAAACTGCGCATAGCCGAGCGCCCCCGCGACGAGCATGATCGCGGCCCCCGACAGCATCGCCTTGCTGGCTCCCCAAACGATCTCGCCGAGCACGATGTCGCCGAGCGCGAGCGGCGTATGCATGATCGCTTCCCACGTGCGCTGCACGTGCATGCGCGAGAACCCCGAATACATCGACTCGAAGCTCGCGGACATCATCACGCTCGACCCGACCGTGCCGGCCGCGAGGAACGCGATATACGACACGCCGTCGACATGGCCGAGCATCAGCCCGAGCCCGAACCCCAGCCCGAACAGATAGATCATCGGATCGGCAAGATTGCCGAACATCGACGCGAGCGCGAGCTTGCGCCAGACGAGATAGTTGCGCCGCCAGACGGCGATCCAGTTGGTCGCGTTCGCGGGCATCGCGATCGCGAAGCGCGACACGCGCGGCGGTGCCGACGGTGCGGCGGTCGAATAGTTGCGGACATCCATGATCGATCAGTCCTGCATTTCGCGGCCCGTGAGCCGCAGGAACACATCTTCAAGATTGGCCGGGCGATGCAGATAGCGCAAGCCCGTGCGACCCTTGAGTCGCGCGCTCAGCGGTTCCGGATCGCTCACGTAGCAGAACAGCGTCTCGCCGCTGATCTCGGTGTGCTTCGCGAACGCCGACAACTCGTCACGCAGCGTGGCCGGATCGGGCCCGTAGATCTCGATCACGTCGCAGCCGATCTCCGATTCGATCAGCGCGTGCGGCGCGCCTTCGGCGATCTTGCGGCCTTCCTCGATCACGCACAGGCGGTCGCACAGGCGCTCGGCTTCTTCCATGAAGTGCGTGGTGATCAGGATCGTCTTGCCGCGCGCGAGCAGCGAGCGCAGCCGCTCCCACATGAGGTGACGCGCCTGCGGGTCGAGGCCCGTCGTCGGCTCGTCGAGCACCAGCACGTCGGGATCGTTGACGAGCGCGCGGGCGAGCGTCAGGCGGCGCTTCATGCCGCCCGACAGCTCGCCGACCTTCGCATCGGCCTTGTTCTCGAGCTTCGCGAATTCGAGCAGCGGCTTCACAAGGGCATGCGCGGCCTGCGCCGACATGCCGAAGTAGCGGCTGAAGACGAGCAGGTTCTCGCGCACGGTGAAGTCGGGGTCGAGATTGTCGAACTGCGGGACGACCCCGACGCGCTGGCGCGCATGCCGCGCACGCGATGGAACCGGTTCGCCGCAGAGCGAAATGGTGCCTGCATCGGGATGCGTGAGGCCGAGCAGCATTTTCAGCGTGGTGGTCTTGCCGGCGCCGTTCGGCCCGAGCAGGCCGTAGCATTCGCCGGCCTGGACGGTGAAGGACAGGCCGTTGACGACGAGCTTGTCGCCATAGTGCTTCTCGACGTTCCGGAATTCGATCGGTGCAACGGACATGGGCATGTTGTCGTTGTAGGCGGCGCGGAAGCGTTCCGCTGCCGGATGCGTGGCCGGTTTACGAACCGATCGGACGATTGCGTGTCACACGGGCATGACCGAAGCGCACGACGCCGGCGCCTGATGGCCCGCTGGAGTACGAACGGGCCATTCTAGTGCATCGGCTGCGTCTCTTCAGGGCATGCCTGCACGGTGCGATGCATGGTCGCACCGATCGTGCACTGCATCATCGCGCACGAGCCGAGCGGGGCGAATCAGCGTTTTCCATCCCTTGCGTCCTGAATTGCGGCGCACCATGATGAATGCGTAGGCTCGGTGTTGTGACAGGGAGGTTTCATGGCTAGCTACAACAAGATTTTGCTGTGTTACGACGGCACGCTCGAAGGACGCAAGGCACTGCGTTGCGGCGCCAATCTCGCGATGGACCTGAAGGCCGAGACGCATTTGCTGTCGGTGGTCGACATGCGCTCGAGCATTGCACAGAGCGCGGGTCTGCTGACCGACGTCGCGTGCGGTCGGTTCGAGGAAACCGCGCGTGAAATCCTGCAGGAAGGGGTGAACTGGCTGCGCGAGCGCGGCGTGCAGGCCGAAGGCCATTTCGCGTTCGGCTATCCGATCGACGAAATCGCGAATCTCGCGACGGAGCTGAAGGCCGACCTCGTCGTCGTCGGCCATCGGTGCCGTAGCGGGTTGTCCAGATGGTGGATGGGGTCGGGCAACACGCAACTGCTCGATCGCGTGAACTGCAGCATTCTGGTTGCGTGTTCGTCGGCGCAGGAGCAGAAGGAAGAAATCGCGCGGGAGCGTGAAGCGGCCACGGCGAACGGCAAATGATCCAATGATTCGATGACTGCCTGACCGGCGAATCGCGCCGGTCGGGCGTCGTGCCGCGTCCGTGGGGCGGGCGCTGACCGCGGCCACTCAAGACCGCTCAAGCGTGCAGGTCGATCGCGGACAACTTCCACGAGAACAGGCCGAAGCGGTGGAATATCGCCGCATAGCGCGTGCCATCGGCACTGCGCTGGTAGGTCACGACGAATTCATCGATATTCCGGTAACCGGCGCTGGTTTGCTGCTGGTGCGGCACATGCGTTGTATCGACCGGGCTGGCCGGTGCGGCAGCGGCGGATGGCGGCGATGACGCAGCGGTAGCGGCCGTGTTGCTACCCGGAGCGGCTGCGCTTGCCGGAGGAGTCGGATTGGCCGCCGGCGTATTGCTGCCTGGCGGCAGATTCGACCATTCCGGTGGACGCTCACCTGGATTGCCACGCGGTGGCAATCCGCTCATCAGCGCGGCTACGCCTTCCGGAGTCGCGTACGCATCGACCAGCGGGCCGATCAGTGCCGACCCGATCAGCGCGCCGATCACCGCGAACGGATTGTTCTTCTTCACCGCGTCGATCCGGCGCATCAATTCTTCCGTGACCTGCTGCTTCAGGCTGATGCGCAGCGACGGGAAATCGACATATTCACTGATGGCCTGCGCATCGCGCGCATCGATCGCCGTTTTCAGGCGACCGAGCGCGACGTACGGCGACGCGTAGGCATAGCCGATCGCCGCAACGATGGCGACGGCCATCACGACGATCAGCACGGGTTTGAGCCGCCATGCGCGGCCCGAAGATCCGGTCACGTTGCCTCCGGTGCGGGGATGCTCCGCAATCAGAGACCGCCTGGCGTGGCCGATCGTTCCTCTGCAATGCAGCGATCGATCATCCGGCACACGGCATCGATCGTGCCGACCATGATCAGGCGCGAACGGCCGTGATAGACGCGCACCGGTGCACGGCGCGCGGGTTCGGCGTGATTCAGGCCGGCGTTCAGCGATACCCGCGCGAAAGCGGGGAGCGCCGACGGCAGCAGGGACGCCTGCCGTTCGACTGCGACTTCTTCTTGCACAGGCGCGGCCGCGGACAGCGGTGCGCAGGGCGTGCGGCCGCGCAGGTGACGCAGGCGGCCGAATTGACGGAAAGGCAGCAGACGGGCAAGGCGTTCCATGATGTTCTCCTCAGCGAGACGGAATGTCAGAGTTCGCCCGAGCGAATCAGCCCGACGGCGATGCCTTCCAGCGCGAATTCCGCGCTGCCGGCCTTGACGAAGATGTTTTCGTAATCGGGGTTCTCCGCGATCAGCTCGAGACCGCCAGGCCGGCGCATCAGGCGCTTGACCGTGACGTCGTCGCCGAGACGCGCGACGATGATCTGGCCGTCCTTTGCTTCCGTGCGCTTCTGCACGGCGAGGAGGTCGCCGTCGAGGATGCCGGCGTCGCGCATCGACAGGCCGCGCACCTTCAGCAGGTAGTCGGGCTTGCTGGAGAATAGCGCGGGATCGCACGCGTAATGCTGCGAGATGTGCTCCTGCGCAAGGATCGGGCTACCGGCCGCGACGCGGCCGACGAGCGGCAGCGACAACTGCATCAGGGCGGCATGCGGCAGCGTGAACTGATGCGGGGCATCGTCGATGCCGAGCAGGCGGATGCCGCGCGACGCGCCGGCGGCCAGCTCGATCACACCCTTGCGCGCGAGTGCGCGCAGGTGCTCCTCGGCCGCATTCGGCGAGCTGAAGCCCAGTTCGGCCGCGATCTCGGCACGGGTGGGGGGGAATCCGGAGCGCTCGATCGCGCGACGGATCAAGTCGAACACTTGCTGCTGACGGGCGGTGAGTTTGGTCATGGCTCAACTGTATGGATAGACAGTGAGCTGTATTTTTATACAGTAGTCCGCGAATTTCAAGTGTTACGTGAGGTTCGACGCGATCGCGCCGGTTCCGACGCGATTTCACGACGCCCGGACGCCGGTTCATCTGCCACAACCGTCCATCCCGTCTGCGTTAGCACTTTTGAGTATTAAAAAATAAGGAACGATTATTTTTAATCATGTAACCCGTTCGTTAGACTGGCCCGACATCGCAATACCGACAACACTGGAGAACCAAGGATGGGCAAGCGCAATACGGGGCTGGTGGGCGGAGTGGGCCGCCTGATCGCAACACTCGCGCTGGGCGCGGCGGCGGCGCTGGGCGTCGCGACGCACGCACAGGCCGATACGACCTTCCTGAACGTGTCGTACGACCCGACGCGCGAGCTGTATCAGGACTTCAACCAGGCGTTCGGCAAGGAGTGGAAGGCGAAGACGGGCGAGACCGTCAACTTCAAGCAGTCGCACGGCGGTTCGGGCGCGCAGGCGCGCTCGGTGCTCGACGGCCTGCAGGCCGATGTCGTCACGCTGGCGCTCGCATACGACATCGATGCGCTCGCGAACAAGGGGCTCGTCAACAAGGACTGGCAGAAGCGCCTGCCCGACAACGCGTCGCCGTACACGTCGACGATCGTGTTCCTGGTGCGCAAGGGCAATCCGAAGGGGATCAAGGACTGGGACGACCTGACCAAGCCGGGCATCTCGATCGTCACGCCGAATCCGAAGACGTCGGGCGGCGCGCGCTGGAACTACCTGGCCGCATGGGCGTATGCGGTGCACAAGCCGGGCGGCAACGAGCAGACGGCGAAGGAATTCGTCACGAAGCTCTACAAGAACGCAGGCGTGCTCGATTCGGGCGCGCGCGGCGCGACCACGAGCTTCGTGCAGCGCGGGATCGGCGACGTGCTGATCGCATGGGAAAACGAGGCATTCCTGTCGGTCAAGGAGTTCGGCACCGACAAGTTCGAGATCGTCGTGCCGTCGGTGAGCATCCTGGCCGAGCCGCCCGTCGCGGTGGTGGACAAGGTGGTCGACAAGAAGGGCACGCGCAAGCTGGCCGATGCGTACCTGAACTTCCTGTACAGCCCGCAGGGCCAGGAGATCGCGGCGCGCAACTACTACCGGCCGCGTTCGAAGAACGTGCCGGCGGAGCTGACGAAGCAGTTCCCGAAGCTGAAGCTGTACACGGTCGACGATACCTTCGGCGGCTGGACGAATGCGCAGAAGACGCATTTTGCGGACGGCGGCGTGTTCGATTCGATCTACAAGCCGCAGTAACGCCATAACGACAGCGGCGCGCCACGATAGCGCGCCGCATCCCCGACGGGCCGCCGGCGCGATTCACTGCGCCGGCGTTTGCGTCGGACCCGTGAGCAGCATCGACCCAGCAAGAGCATCCGATGACGACGTACACCTTTCGCAAGCCGAGCGCGCTGCCCGGTTTCGGCGTGACGCTAGGCATCACGGTGGCCTATTTGAGCCTCGTGGTGCTGATACCGCTCGCCGCCACGTTCCTGAAGACCGCGACGCTGTCGTGGGACCAGTTCGTCACCGCCGTCGCGTCGCCGCGCGTGCTCGCGTCGTACCGGCTGACGTTCTCCGCGGCGCTCGGCGGCGCGCTGATCAACGCCGTGTTCGGTTTCCTCGTCGCGTGGGTGCTCGTGCGCTACACGTTCCCGTTCAAGCGGCTCGTCGATGCGATCGTCGACCTGCCGTTTGCACTGCCGACGTCGGTCGCCGGCATTTCGCTCGCGGCCGTTTACGCGACCAACGGCTGGGTCGGCCAGTATCTCGCGCCGCTCGGCATCAAGATCGCGTTCACGCCGGCCGGCGTGCTGGTCGCGCTGACCTTCATCGGGCTGCCGTTCGTCGTGCGCACGGTGCAGCCGGTGCTCGAGGATTTCGAGCGCGAGCAGGAGGAGGCCGCCGCGTGCCTCGGCGCGTCGCGCTGGCTGACGTTCCGCCGTGTCGTGCTGCCGGCCGTGCTGCCGGCGCTCCTCACCGGTTTCGCACTCGCGTTCGCGCGCGCGCTCGGCGAATACGGCTCGGTGATCTTCATCGCCGGCAACGTGCCGATGAAATCCGAGATCACGTCGCTGCTCATCATCACCAAGCTCGAGCAGTACGACTACGCGGGTGCGACCGCGCTCGCGGTCGTGATGCTGGTCGTGTCGTTCCTGATGCTGCTGCTGATCAACACGCTGCAGTGGTATCTGCAGCGCCGCACGAGCAAGGGCGCGAGCGGTCCCGCGCCCGCCACCGTCACCGCCGTCGCAGCAGGAGGCCAGCAATGAGCCAGGAGGCCACCGTCGTGCTGAAAACCCCGTCGCCGGCCGCGCGTGCCACGAAGCGGCTCGACCCCGTCAGCGAGTCGCGCGTCGTGCGCTGGCTGCTCACGGGCATCGCGCTGGCGTTCCTCGCGTTTTTCCTCGTCGTGCCGCTCGCCGCGGTGTTCGTCGAGGCGCTGCGCAAGGGCGTCGGCTTCTATTTCGAATCGCTGGCCGATCCCGATGCGTGGTCGGCGATCAAGCTGACACTGACCGTCGCCGTGATCGCGGTGCCGTTGAACCTCGTGTTCGGCGTGTGTGCATCGTGGGCGATCGCGAAGTTCGAATTCCGCGGCAAGGCGCTGCTGACGACGCTGATCGACCTGCCGTTCTCGGTGTCGCCGGTGATCTCGGGCCTCGTGTACGTGCTGCTGTTCGGCGCGCAGGGCTGGCTCGGGCCGTGGCTGCAGGCGCACGATGTACAGATCATCTTCGCGGTGCCGGGCATCGTGCTCGCGACGATCTTCGTCACGTTCCCGTTCGTCGCGCGCGAGCTGATTCCGCTGATGCAGGCGCAAGGCACCGACGAGGAAGAAGCCGCGCGCGTGCTCGGCGCGTCGGGCTGGCAGATCTTCCGCCGCGTGACGCTGCCGAACGTGAGGTGGGGCCTGCTGTACGGCGTGATCCTGTGCAATGCGCGCGCGATGGGCGAGTTCGGCGCGGTGTCGGTCGTGTCCGGCCACATCCGCGGCGTGACCGACACGATGCCGCTGCACGTCGAGATCCTGTACAACGAATACAACTTCGCGGCGGCGTTCGCGGTGGCGTCGGTGCTGGCGCTGCTCGCGCTCGTCACGCTCGCGCTGAAGCTGCTCGCCGAGCGTCATCTGGCGGCCGAACTGGCCGACGCGCACGACGCCGTTCCCGCACATGCCGGCCCCGTCGGCGCCGTTTCGTCGAAATCGTAAAGAGGCAACCAGAATGGGTATCACCGTCCGTAACCTTCAGAAGCGCTTCGGCGATTTCACGGCGCTCGACAACGTATCGCTCGATTTCCCGCCGGGCGAGCTGGTCGCGCTGCTCGGGCCGTCCGGCTGCGGCAAGACCACGCTGCTGCGCGTGATCGCGGGCCTCGAGCACGCGGATGCCGGCCAGGTCGTGCTGCAGGGGCTCGACGTGGCATCGGTCGGCGCACGCGACCGCCAGGTCGGTTTCGTGTTCCAGCACTACGCACTGTTCCGCCACATGACCGTGTTCGAGAACGTTGCATTCGGGCTGCGCGTGAAGCCGCGCCGCGAGCGGCCGTCGGAAGCCGCGATCCGCGAGAAGGTGCACGAACTGCTGAAGCTCGTGCAGCTCGACTGGCTCGCGCAGCGCTATCCGTCCGAGCTGTCGGGCGGCCAGCGCCAGCGTATCGCGCTGGCCCGCGCGCTCGCGGTCGAGCCGAAGGTGCTGCTGCTCGACGAGCCGTTCGGCGCGCTCGACGCGAAGGTCCGCAAGGAGCTGCGCGGCTGGCTGCGTCGTCTGCACGACGACCTGCACATCTCGACGATCTTCGTCACGCACGACCAGGAGGAGGCGCTGGAAGTCGCGGACCGCATCGTCGTGCTGAACCGCGGCCACGTCGAGCAGGTCGGCAGCCCGCAGGACGTCTACGATCATCCGCAGAGCGCATTCGTCTACGAATTCCTCGGCGCCGCGAACCGGCTGCCGGGCACGGTCGCCGGGCGTGGCTTCGTCGCCGAGGGGGCGGCCGCGCCGATCGAGGTCGACGCCGATTTCGCCGGCCCCGCGAACGCCTATGTGCGCCCGCACGACCTGCAGTTGTGGCCGGTCGGCGAAGCCGGGCACCGCGACGGCATCGCGGTGGACGTGCGTCGCGTGATTCCGCTCGGCGGCTCGGTGCGTGTGGAGCTCGAGGCGCGCGCGGGCGGTGCGCTCGAGGCGGAACTCGATCGCGATGCATGGCGGGCGCTGTCGCTGCAGGTCGGCGACGGTGCGACGGCGGTGCCGCGCGCGGTGCGTGTGTTTCCCGCGCGTTGACGAGAACATGCAGGGCAGGGGGCGGGATACGCTCGGAATCGACAATCAAACAACGACAGCCTAAGAGGCATACCCATGAATTTTCAGCAATTGCGGTTCGTGCGCGAAGCGGTGCGCCAGAACATGAACCTGACGGAAGTCGCGAACGTGCTGTACACGTCGCAGTCGGGCGTGTCGAAGCAGATCAAGGATCTCGAGGATGAGCTGGGCGTCGACATCTTCATCCGGCGCGGCAAGCGGCTGACGGGGCTCACGGAGCCCGGCAAGGCCGTGCACCAGCTGATCGAGCGGATGCTGCTCGACGCCGAGAACCTGCGCCGCGTCGCGCGCCAGTTCGCCGACCAGGACAGCGGCCACCTCGTCGTCGCGACGACGCACACGCAGGCGCGCTACGCGCTGCCGAAGGTGATCCGCCAGTTCACCGACGTGTTCCCGAAGGTGCATCTCGCGCTGCGCCAGGGCAGCCCGCAGCAGATCGCGCAGATGATCCTGAACGGCGAGGCCGATCTCGGCATCTCGACCGAGGCGCTCGACCGCTATCCGGACATCGTTACGTTCCCGTGCTATTCGTGGCACCACACGGTCGTCGTGCCGAAGGGGCATCCGCTCGTCGGCCGCGAGAACCTGACGCTCGAGGAAATCGCCGAGTACCCGATCATCACGTACGACCAGGACTTCACGGGCCGCTCGCACATCGACCAGGCGTTCACGCAGGCGGGCGCCGTGCCCGACGTCGTGCTGACCGCGATCGACGCGGACGTGATCAAGACCTATGTCGAGCTCGGCATGGGGATCGGCGTGGTCGCGGCGATGGCCTACGATCCGCAGCGCGACACGGGGCTCGTCGCGCTCGATACGCAGCACCTGTTCGAAGCGAGCACGACGCGGGTCGGGCTGCGCAAGGGCGCGTTCCTGCGCGCGTATGCGTACCGGCTGATCGAGATGTTCGCGCCGCATCTGAACGAAGCGGAAATCGCGGGGCTGTTGCGCGAAGCCGTTTGACGGCAGCGCGTCGCGCGTCATCCGCGCGCTCACCGCGGATGGCGCGACATACCGGCGCGGGTCGTCATGTATTGGGCAGCGGCAGGCGATTTGCCGCTGCCTGGGTGATTCGACTCACCGTATCATCGACCGCCATCGCGGTTTCCCCGTCCGATTCTTCGCCGCGCGCGGCGAACGACATGTATTCGCTTGCCGACCCAACGACAAGAACAAGAGGGTGCGCGTGCACGCTTCGTGTCGGGTTCGGCCATCTGCCATATCGAGCGATCCATCGGCCGGCAAATGTGATTCAATGCGCGTGAATGCCGGGTGACGCGCACTCGGGCCGTCCGTTGGTCGCGATCCTGCCGGCCGGATCGCACCAGCGACGCAACGCGCAACACCGGAACGAAGTGCGAAAGGCAAAGCCGGCAGCCCGTCCGCCTTCAAGAAACAACGCACGTGGATCGCCGGTCCCGGCACGCTCGGAGACCTGTCGCGCAGCACGCAACACGCGTGACGAAGAGGTAAACAATGAATCTGAAATGGCTTCTCTTTTCCTTCGAAGGCCGGATCGGACGCCTGCCGTGGTGGATCTACGCGCTGGTTTCCACCGTACTCAGCGCGATTTTCGATGCGGGTTCCCGCGGTGCGCCGGAAGACGATCTGCCGCCGCTGGTGATGCTGGTGGCCGTCGTCATCGCGGTCGTCGCGGTGTGGTCGTCGATTGCGGTCGGCGTGAAGCGGCTGCACGACATCGACAAGTCGGGATGGTGGATGCTGCTGCTGTTCGTGCCGATCGTCGGCGCGCTCGCATTGTTCGTGATGAACGGCTTCATCGCCGGCACGCCGCACGCGAACCGCTTCGGCGAGCCGCCGTCGGCCGATGAAGACGAACCGGCGCCGCGGGGCCCGGCGTGACACGCGCTCCGAATAAACCCTTAAATATTGATCAGACAGGTTGCACACCGACGCGAATCGGTACAGCATAGCCTTCACTCCGCCGGCGTCCCGCCGGCGGCGGCGCGTAAACGACAGCACGCGCCAGGCAGTCGGCCGTCTGCCTCGCTTCCATTCCGTGGTACCGACAGCAGCATCGATGGCCATTGCCCGGGTAGTGTGGCGCAAACGTTTGCTCACATTAAAACAACAGTCAAACAATAGTCCGGTCCTTAGGGGCCGGTCGCCAGGAGATGAGTATGAATGTCCTCTTTCGCCGTCGCTTCCTGACCGCCGCGCTCGCCGCCGTCGCGGTCGCCGCCGCACCGGCCGTCCACGCGCAATCGGCAGCCAAGCCGAAGGTCGCGCTCGTGATGAAGTCGCTCGCCAACGAGTTCTTCCTGACGATGGAAACGGGCGCGAAGGAATACCAGAAACACAACGCGGGCCAGTTCGACCTGATCACCAACGGCATCAAGGACGAAACCGACACCGCGAACCAGATCCGCATCGTCGAGCAGATGATCGTGTCGAAGGTCGACGCGATCGTGCTCGCGCCGGCCGATTCGAAGGCGCTCGTGCCGGTCGTGAAGAAGGCGGTCGACGCCGGCATCGTCGTCGTGAACATCGACAACCGGCTCGATCCCGACGTGCTGAAGTCGAAGAACCTGAACGTGCCGTTCGTCGGCCCGGACAACCGCAAGGGCGCGCGCAAGATCGGCGATTACCTCGCGAAGCGGCTGAAGGCCGGCGACCAGGTCGGCATCGTCGAAGGCGTGTCGACGACGACCAATGCGCAGCAGCGCACGGCCGGCTTCCAGGATGCGATGAAGGCGGGCGGGATGAAGGTCGTGTCGGTGCAGTCCGGCGAATGGGAGATCGACAAGGGCAATGCGGTCGCCGCGGCGATGCTCAACGAATACCCGAACCTGAAGGCGCTGCTGTGCGGCAACGACAACATGGCGATCGGCGCCGTGTCGGCCGTGCGCGCGGCCGGCAAGCAGGGCAAGGTGCTCGTGGTCGGCTACGACAACATCAACGCGATCAAGCCGATGCTGAAGGACGGCCGCGTGCTCGCGACCGCCGATCAGTACGCGGCGAAGCAGGCCGTGTTCGGTATCGACACGGCGCTCAAGGCGATTGCGGAGCATCGCAAGCAGGCCGACATGTCGGGCGTGGTCGAGACGCCGGTGGATCTCGTGACGAAGTGACGCGGCCCCGATGCGGCCGCCGCCCTCAAGAATTGGGCGCGGCGGCCGTTATCCGGGGTGAGCGCGATCACGGCCACTGCATGCACATGCACTTGTGAGCGTCACACCCGCGCGCCGCGTGCGCGCGGCCGCAACCAGGATCGCGATGGACCCGACTTTCCAACCCTCCCGCGCAGCCGCTCCCGTGCTGTCCGTCTCCGGCATCGGCAAGACCTATGCCGAACCCGTGCTCGCCGACGTCACGCTGACGCTCGAGGCGGGCCACGCGCTGGCGTTGACGGGCGAGAACGGTGCCGGCAAGAGCACGCTGTCGAAGATCATCGGCGGGCTCGTCGAGCCGACCGCCGGCACGATGCAGCTCGGCGGCAAGCCGTATGCGCCGGCGAGCCGGACGCAGGCCGAGGCACTCGGCGTGCGCATGGTGATGCAGGAGCTGAACCTGCTGCCGACACTGACGGTCGCCGAAAACCTGTTCCTGAACCGCCTGCCGCGGCGCTTCGGGATCATCGATCGCGCGCGGCTGCGCGACGATGCGCGGGCCGCGATGGCGCAGGTCGGGCTCGACGCGGTCGATCCCGATACGCCGGTCGGCGCGCTCGGCATCGGCCACCAGCAGATGGTCGAGATCGCACGCAACCTGATCGGCGACTGCCGTGTGCTGATTCTCGACGAACCGACCGCGATGCTGACCGCGCGTGAAGTCGAGCTGCTGTTCGAGCAGATCGACCGGCTGAAGGCGCGCGGCGTCGCGATCGTCTACATCTCGCACCGGCTCGAGGAACTCGCACGGGTCGCCGAGCGCGTCGCGGTGCTGCGCGACGGCCGGCTCGTCCACGCGGGCGACATGGCGGCGACGACGTCCGACGGGCTCGTCACGCTGATGGTCGGGCGCGAGATCGGCGAGCACATCGATCTCGGCGAGCGTCATATCGGCGCGCCGCGGCTCGTCGTGTCGGGCCTCAGCCGCGGGACGGCGGTGCGCGACGTGTCGCTCGAGGTGCGCGCGGGCGAGATCTTCGGCATCTCGGGGTTGATCGGTGCGGGGCGCACCGAGCTGCTGCGGCTGATCTACGGCGCGGATGCGCCGGACGCGGGGACGATCGCGATCGGCCAGCCGCCGAAGCCGGTGCGGATCGGTTCGCCCGTCGAGGCGGTGAAGCAGGGCATCGCGCTGATCACCGAGGATCGCAAGGGCGAAGGGCTGCTGCTGACGCAGTCGATCACCGCGAACGTGTCGCTCGGCCAGCTCGACCGGCTCGCGCGCGGCGGGATCGTCGACGGCGCGCGCGAAACGGCGCTCGCCGAGCAGCAGATCGACGCGCTGCGGATCCGCACGCACGGCGCGACGCAGGCGGTCGGCGAACTGTCGGGCGGCAACCAGCAGAAGGTCGTGATCGGCCGCTGGCTCGCACGCGACATGGGCGTGCTGCTGTTCGACGAGCCGACGCGCGGGATCGACGTCGGCGCAAAGTTCGAGATCTACACTTTGATGGGCGCGCTCGCGCGCGAAGGCCGCGCGCTCGTCGTCGTGTCGAGCGACCTGCGCGAGCTGATGCTGATCTGCGACCGGATCGGCGTGATGTCGGCCGGGCGCATGACCGCCGTGTTCGAGCGCGGCAACTGGACCCAGGATGCGCTGCTGGCCGCGGCGTTCGCCGGCTTCGGCCGCGAGACGCCGCCGGGCGGCGCGCAGCATCCGGACGCGGGGCAGGCGCCCGGCGCCGCTCCCGGCACTTCGAATACAGGACGACCGCAATGACCCAGCCTCCCGTAACCCCGACCGACGCAGCCGCGCAGCAGGACGTGACGGGGCGCCGTGCGCGCACGCTGTCCGGCACGCGGCTCGGCCTGTCGAACTATCTCGGGCTCGCCGGTGCGCTCGCCGCGATGATCGCGCTGTTTTCGGTGCTGAGCTCGCATTTCCTGACCTACGATACGTTCAGCACGATCGCGAACCAGATTCCCGATCTCGTCGTGATGTCGGTCGGGATGACCTTCGTGCTGATCATCGCCGGGATCGACCTGTCGGTCGGCTCGGTGCTGGCGCTTGCCGCGTCGATGGTCAGCGTCGCCGCGCTGAAATGGCAGTGGGGGCCGCTGCCGGCCGCGCTGATCGGCATCGCGGTCGCGACCGCGACGGGCGCGCTGACCGGCGCGGTTACCGTCGGCTGGCGGATCCCGTCGTTCATCGTGTCGCTCGGCGTGCTGGAGGCCGCGCGCGGCCTCGCGTACCAGCTGACGAATTCGCGCACGGCCTACATCGGCGACGCGTTCGATTTCCTGTCGAACCCGATCACGCTCGGCATCTCGCCGGCGTTCCTGATCGCGGTCGCGGTGATGATCGCGGCCCAGTTCGTGCTGACGCGCACCGTGTTCGGACGCTATCTCGTCGGGATCGGCACGAACGAAGAAGCGGTCCGACTTGCAGGGGTTAACCCGAGGCCGTATAAAATTCTCGTATTCGCATTGATGGGCGCCCTCGCAGGGCTGGCGTCGTTGTTCCAGATTTCGCGGCTCGAGGCGGCCGACCCGAATGCGGGCGTCGGTCTCGAACTGCAGGTGATTGCCGCCGTCGTGATCGGCGGCACGAGCCTGATGGGCGGGCGCGGCTCGGTGATCAGCACGTTCTTTGGCGTGTTGATCATCTCCGTGCTGGCCGCGGGGCTGGCGCAGATCGGTGCGAACGAGCCGACGAAACGGATCATCACCGGCGCGGTGATCGTGGTGGCGGTCGTGCTCGATACGTATCGCAGCCGGCGCACCCGCGTGCGGTAGAAAGACAGACAGAACAGACCAGAGAGAAACGGGAAATGGCGACGATCAAGGATGTGGCGGCCATGGCGGGCGTGTCGTTTACGACCGTCTCGCACGTGGTGAACAATTCGCGGCCGGTGTCCGCGGATGTGCGTGCGAAGGTCGAGGGCGCAATCCGCGAGCTGAATTACGTGCCGTCGGCCGTGGCGCGCTCGCTGAAGGCGCGTGCGACGGCGACCATCGGCCTTGTCGTGCCGAACAGCACGAATCCGTACTTCGCCGAGCTTGCGCGCGGGATCGAGGACCAGTGCGCGGCCAACGGCTATTGCGTGTTCTTCTGCAACTCGGACGACGATCCCGTCAAGCAGCGCAACTACCTGCGCGTGCTGCAGGAAAAGCGTATCGACGGGCTGATCGTCGCCTCGGCGGGCGAGGATGCGGTGCTCGCGCAGACGCTCGCGGATATCCACGCGCCGCTCGTCGTCGTCGACCGCAACATCGAGGGGCTCGCGGCCGACCTCGTGCAGATCGACCACGAGCGCGGTGCGTACCTGGCGACGCGTCACCTGCTCGAGCTCGGGCACGCGAAGATCGGCTGCATCACGGGGCCGACCGACACGGCGGTCAGCGCCATGCGCGTGCACGGCTTCATCCGCGCGATGGCCGAGCGCGGGGTCGACATCGTGCCGGGCGCGATCGCGGAAAGCGATTTCTCGTGCCTCGGCGGTTATCACGCGGCGTCGCGGCTGTTCGAATCGGTGCGGCCGAGCGCGATCTTCGCGGGCAACGACCTGATGGGCGTCGGCGCGCTGCGCGCGGCGGCCGAGCGCGGCATGCGCGTGCCCGACGACTGTTCGATCATCGGGTTCGACGACATCGAATTCTCCCGCTACACGTATCCGGCCCTGTCGACGGTCGGCCAGTCGGTGCGCGCGCTCGGCGAAATGGCCGCGCAGACGCTGATCGAGCGCATCGGCGGCGGCTCGACCG